>NZ_RZRY01000812.1:0-2549 GCF_003998035.1 Mesorhizobium sp. M2A.F.Ca.ET.039.01.1.1
GGCCGCACGCTTCGCGGCGCGCTGCGGCCATCCGCTGGTGACCGGTTTCGGCGTCGCCGGCGACGAGCGCATCGGCGATTTCGAGGACTATGTGCGCGCCTTCGAGATCGCGCGTGAAGCCGGCCTCGGCATCACCATCCATGCCGGCGAGCTGATGGGTTGGGAAAGTGTGGCGGCCGCCCTCGACCACATCCGCCCTGCCCGCATCGGCCATGGCGTTCGCGCCATCGAGAACCCCGACCTCGTCCGCCGCATCGCCGACCAGGGCGTGGTGCTGGAATGCTGCCCGGGCTCCAACATCGCGCTGAAAGTCTTCGACAGCTTCGCCGACCATCCCTTTCCGGCGCTGCGCGCCGCCGGCTGCAAGGTGACGCTCAACTCCGACGACCCGCCCTATTTCTGGACCTCGCTGAAGCGCGAATACGATATCGCCGCCGAGCATTTCCGCATGGACGACAAGGCGCTTACCGCCGTGACGCGGACGGCCATCGAGGCAGCCTTCGTGGACAAGAAAACCAAGGCCGCCCTGCTTGCCCGTGTCAACGGCGTCGGCCGCTAACTCTCCGCTGGATTCGTTCTTCTTCTGGATTTAAGGCAAAAGCTGTGGTGGATGGCCGCCGGGCGGTTCCTTGGCCGGCGCATTGTCGCTAGGGTCGCTTCCAGCAGCCGGAATTTCAGGAGATCACGATGCAGGGCGTCACCGTCGTCGACCACCCCCTTGTCCAGCACAAGCTGACCATCATGCGCAAGAAGGAGACCTCGACGGCCGGCTTCCGGCGGCTGCTGCGCGAGATCTCGCTGCTGCTCGGCTATGAAGTGACCCGTAATCTCGAGCTGACCACGACCATGATCGAGACGCCGATCGAGGAGATGGAGGCGCCGACGCTGGAAGGCAAGAAACTGGTCTTCGCCTCGGTGCTGCGCGCCGGCAATGGCCTGCTCGAGGGCCTGCTCGATCTGGTGCCAGCCGCCCGCGTCGCCCATATCGGCCTCTACCGCGACCATGAGACCCTGGAAGCGGTGGAATATTTCTTCAAGGCGCCGAGCGACCTTGCCGACCGCCTGGTGATCGTCGTCGATCCGATGCTGGCGACCGCCAATTCGGCGATTGCCGCCATCGACAAGCTGAAGGGACGCGGCGCCACCAACATCCGCTTCCTCTGCCTGCTTGCCGCCCCCGAAGGCATCGAGCGCTTCACCAAGGCGCATCCGGATGTGCCGATCTTCACCGCCTCGATCGACCGCCAGCTGAACGACAAGGGCTATATCATGCCCGGCCTCGGCGACGCCGGCGATCGCATGTACGGGACAAAGTGAGCGCATCCGTTTACCGCGCGTTTACACAACCGCGCGGTTCCGGCGCACATTAAAGCGGCAAACACCATGCCAGCGTTAGGATGTGGCCTTGATCCAAGGGGCATCCATGCTGCGCAAGCTTCTCATCCTCGGTATTTTTGCCGGAACCTCGGCCTCGATTCCGATCGTCTTTCAGGCCAATCCGCATCTGGTGGACGGACTGCTCAAATCGACCGATGCCGCGCGGCCGGCGGCGCCGAAGGCCGAGCCCCAAGTCAACCTCGCTTCGGTGCCGAGCAAGCCAGCGGCGCCGTTGCCGCTCGGCCGGCAGGTTCTGGTCAATGCCGATGCCCGCGGCCATTTCACATCCCAGTTCAAGCTCAACGGCCGGCAGATCGATGGCATGATCGACACCGGCGCGACACTGGTCGCCATCAACGCCTCGACCGCGCGCAGGATCGGCATCTCGCTCAACCCGTCAGATTTCAATCAACAGGCGAACACCGCCAATGGGGCGATCAAGGCCGCTGTTGTGACAGTCGACCACCTGCAGATTGGCAAGATCTCGGTCGACAACGTCCAGGCGATGGTGCTCGACGACCGGGCGCTGCAGACCAACCTCATCGGCATGAGCTTCCTGCAGCGGTTGCAGAAATACCAGGTCCAAGACGGCGCGCTGCTGCTTGTCCAGTAAGTGTGTCATAAGCAATTCCAGGAAAAGTGTGCAGCGGTTTTCCGTCCGGAATTGCGTCAAAACAAAACAGATAAAGCAGGTCACCGTTTCCGCGAAACGGTGACCTGCTTTATCGAGCCAATATCCGCCTGAGCACGGTCTTCTCGGCGGGCGGCTTGGAACTGCCGATCGTGTAAGCGGCTCTCACCGCCGCCGCTGCTGTCTCCGCCTCCGCGTCGGTACGGGCATGGACCAGCGCCAGCGCCTCCCCCGCGCGCAACTCCGCGCCGACCGGCAACAGCCGGGTCAAACCGACCGCATGATCGATCCTGTCGTCCGGATGGGAACGCCCGCCGCCAAGCGTCACGACGGCAAGCCCGATATCGCGCGTGGCGATGCCGGTCACAAAGCCGGCCTGTTCCGCTTTCACCGCCAGTTCGACCTGCGCCTTCGGCAGATATTTTTCAGCGTTCTCGATAAAATCGCCTGGGCCGCCAAGCACGGACACCATCCGCGCGAAGACGGCAGCCGCCCGGCCGCCGGCGAGCGCTTCGGTCGCACGCCTGAGGCCATCCTGCTG
>NZ_RZRY01000813.1:0-2541 GCF_003998035.1 Mesorhizobium sp. M2A.F.Ca.ET.039.01.1.1
AATGTCGTCATGGGCCCGCGCGACCGCCGCTTCTGCCAGTTTCGAGGCCTTGCGCAGATAGTCGATTTCCGGCGCCGATTTGACCGCGCGGATCCAGTTCACGAGCAGGTCGGCGTCGTGCCATTTGGCGTTGGGCAGTCCGGCGACGAGCCGCGCATGCGCCTTTGGCGAAAAATAATAGGCTTCGAGCTCGATGCCGATGGGACGGTTGCCCCAGCCCTTGGCGACGATCCAGGCCGCGATCCAGTCCATCGGATGCCGGTCGGCGCGCTGGACATGGTCCTCCGGGAAGCCGACGACGTTTTCCGGCTTCATCCAGGCCGTCAGCAGCCCGCCAGCCGCATCCATGGCGCGGCCGATCCAGACTGGCTCGGCATCCTCGATGGGAACAAGCACGACCTGCGGCGTGTAGAACGACCAGCCGTCATAGCCGGTGATGTAGTGCTGGTTGGCGACGTCGTTGACGATCAGGAGTTCGATGCCTCGCCTGGCCATCTCGGCGCGGATTTTTCCGAGCCGCCGCTGGTACTCTGCGCGGGCAAAAGGCGGTTCAATCATCTTTTCTCCTCATCGGATCGATCTGGTCGGGGACGAAGCCCTATCGTCCTACCATTGCGGTGGTTTTGAGCGACGACAATCGGCCAGGACGGTGCATAGGCAGGGCCTACCGAGCAGTCTCGGCTTGCCAGCCGCCGTGGTCAGTTCCACCTGCCTTGAACGAGCCGATGACCTGTTCGCCGAACAAAAGAGCGATTGACTCGAATTAAGTTGTAGGATGATATGTATCACCTGATATCAAGACATAAATCTCCATGACCGTTGATCGCCTCTCGCCGGAAATACTCAGCGCCATGGAAGGCGCCGTCGGCCGAAACGGCATTGCCGCCGAGCCGGCTGGAATGGCGAAATATCTGGGCGACTGGGCGGGCGATTATCGCGGCGAAGCGCTTGCCGTGCTGCGGCCCGGCTCGGTCGGCGAAGTCCAGGCTCTGATGCGCTTGTGCAACGAGCTTGGGCTCGGCATCGTTCCGCAAGGCGGCAACACCGGGCTGGTATCAGGCGCGATCGACAGCAAAGGCGGCGGCCTGGTTGTCTTGAGCCTGGAGCGGCTGAACGCCATCCGGCAGATTGATGCCGGCAACTTCACCCTGCAAGCCGATGCCGGCTGCGTGCTGCAGACGATCAAGGACGCCTGCGAGGCGCAAGAATGCCTCTTCCCGCTCGCGCTCGGCGCGCAAGGCAGCTGCCAGATCGGCGGCAATGCGGCGACCAATGCCGGCGGCGTCAACGTGCTGCGCTATGGCATGGCACGCGACCTGATCCTCGGTCTCGAAGTCGTGCTGGCGGACGGCGAACTGTGGAACGGCTTCTCTGGTCTGCGCAAGAACAACAGCGGCTACGACCTGAAGCAGCTTTTCATCGGTTCCGAAGGCACGCTCGGCATCATCACCGGTGTCGAGGTCAAGCTGTTTCCGAAACCGGCGCGAACCGAGACCGCCTATCTCGGCCTTGCCTCGTTCGAGGCGGCCGTTGCGCTCTTCAACCAGGCGCGCCGCGATTGCTCGGACCTCGTCTCCGCTTTCGAGATCATCGGCGCCGAATGCATCGAGCTTGCCCGGCTGATCGACCCGGCGATGAGGGCGCCGGTCGGAGCGCCCGTCCACGTGCTGATCGAATTGTCATCCAGCGCGGCTATCGACCTCAACAGCTTGCTGGCCGGCGTCCTCGGCGATGCCATGGAAAATGGCCTGGTAACCGACGCGGTTCTCGCCGCGAGCACGACGCAGGCCAGGAGTTTTTGGGCGATCCGCGAAGGTCTGGTCGAAGGCCAGGCCAAGCGCGGCTATCATGTGCGCACCGACCTGTCGGTGAGGATTTCCGACATCCCCAGCCTCATCGAAAGAGCCCGCCGCTTCGTCGCGAATGACCATCCCGGCTGGATCCCGCTCGCCTACGGCCACGCCGGTGACGGCAACATCCACTTCAACGTGCTGCCGCCGCTCGAACTCGCCGAGGATGAAGCCCGTGCCCGGGGCGCCGAAGTCATCGCCGGGCTCTATGAAATCGCCGTCGGTCTCGGCGGCTCGATCAGCGCGGAGCACGGCATCGGCCGCAGCCGCCGCAAGGAATTCTGGGCCGGGCTTTCGCCGGCGCATCGCCGCATGGTCGCGGCGCTGAAGAGCGCACTCGACCCCAAGGGCCTGATGAATCCCGGTTGCCTGTTGCCCGCGACGGAGACTTTTCCATGAAGCAGAGACTGGCCGCCATCGGCACTGTCGAGACATTGCCGCACCGGGTCGCTGCCTTCCTCAGCCGCGAGATCGAATCCGGCGAATTGAACCCCGGCGCGCGCCTGCCGACCGAGCAGGAATTGTCCGAAAAATTCGGCGTCAGCCGAAATGTCGTGCGCGAGGCGATCGCCCAGCTTCGCGCCGACGGCATGATCGAGGCGCGCCAAGGCATCGGCGCCTTCGTGCTGGCGCCCGAGCAGCGAGCAGCGATCCGCATCGACCGCGAGGCGCTCAAGGACCCGCACAACAT
>NZ_RZRY01000814.1:0-2534 GCF_003998035.1 Mesorhizobium sp. M2A.F.Ca.ET.039.01.1.1
GGAGCATATCGACCAGATCGAGGTGAAGAACCTCGCCGATGCGCTGGGGCAGCTGCACGAGGCCGGTTTCCAGACGATCGGACTTGATTCCGAAGGACCGGCCGAGCTCGAAAAGACATTCGACGGCCAAAAGATCGCGTTGGTGCTGGGCGCGGAAGGCAAGGGCCTGCGGCAAAAAACCCGCGAGACGGTGACCGCGCTCGCCCGCCTCGACATGCCGGGCGCCATCCATTCGCTCAACGTGTCGAATGCGGCGGCGGTGAGCCTTTATGCGGCAAGGAAATTCCTAGCGAATAGCGAATAGCGAATAGCGAATAGCTAGCGAATAGGCGGAACACCGCGAGGTGCCGGCCTGCAATCCCTACTTGCTACTCCCTATTCGCTACTGGCTAGCCCACTTCGTGGGCCGCCATCCGCTCCAGCGCTCTCACCAGCGCCGAGTGGTCCTCCTTGGCGCCGCCATTGGCGGCGCAGGAATTGAAGAGCTGCTGCGTGGTCGAGGTGTTAGGTAGCGAGACGCCAAGCGCTTTCGCGCCTTCCAGCGCGAGGTTGAGGTCCTTCTGGTGCAACTCGATGCGGAAGCCAGGCGCGAAGGTGCGCTTGATCATGCGCTCGCCATGCACTTCGAGGATGCGCGAGGCGGCGAGCCCGCCCATCAGCGCCTGCCTGACTTTTGCAGGGTCGGCGCCGGCCTTCGAGGCAAAGACGAGGGCTTCGCCGACGGCTTCGATGGTGAGCGCCACCACGATCTGGTTGGCCACCTTGGTGGTCTGGCCAACGCCGTTCGGGCCGACGAGGGTGATGTTCTTGCCCATCTTCTCGAAGACCGGCCTGGCGCGTTCGAAGGCCTTTTCCCCGCCGCCGACCATGATGGTGAGCGAGGCGGCCTTGGCGCCGACCTCGCCGCCCGACACCGGCGCGTCGAGATAATCGCAGCCGAGATCGTTGATCTTCCTGGCGACTTCCTTGGTGGCGATGGGCGAGATCGAGCTCATGTCGATGACGAGCTTGCCCTTAGACAAGCCAGCGGCGACGCCGCTCTCGCCGAAGAGAACATCTGCGACCTGCGGGGTGTCTGGCACCATGGTGATGATGATGTCGGCGACCTTGGCCACCGCATTGTGGCCGGTGACTGACTTCAGCCCCTTGGCGACGAGATCAGCCGGCGGCTTGGAGCGGTGGTCGCTGGCAACGACCGTATGGCCGGCGTCGAGGAGATGCCCCGCTATCGGCGCGCCCATGATGCCGAGGCCGATGAAGCCGATGGTTTCCATTTGTGTCTCCGTCTTTTGGCAAGCCGCGTTCTACGGCGCCCCCCTCTGTCCTGCCGGACATCTCCCCCACTTGGGGGGAGATTGGCAGTTTCGGCGTCGGCTCTAAGCCGCCGCGCTCCCCTGCCCGGCGAATTCGCTGAACCAGCCGAGTCCGGCCTCTGTGCCCGCCTTCGGCTTGTATTCGGCGCCGATCCAGCCGGAATAGCCGATGCGGTCGATGTGGTCGTAAAGGAAGGGATAGTTGATCTCGCCCGTCCCCGGCTCGTGACGGCCGGGATTGTCCGCAAGCTGGATATGCGCGATGCGGCTAAGGTTCGCCTCGATGGTACGGCCGAGATCCCCCTCCATGATCTGCATGTGATAGATGTCGTATTGCAAATAGAGGTTCTTCGAGCCGATGCGGTCGATCAGCGCCAAGGCCTGGTCGGAGTAATTCAGGAAGAAGCCCGGAATGTCGCGGGTGTTGATCGGCTCGATCAGCAGCCTGATGCCGGCTTGTTCCAGCTTCTCGGCCGCGAAGGCCAGGTTTTCGGCAAAGACGTTTTCCAGCACAGCGCGATCGACGCCCTGGGGCGCGATGCCGGCGAGGCAGTTGACTTGCTCGCAGCCCAGCGCATGCGCATAGGTAATCGCCTTGGCGACGCCCTGGCGGAATTCCGGCACCCGGTCCGGCAGCACGGCAATGCCGCGCTCGCCCTTGCCCCAGTCGCCGGCCGGCAGGTTGAAAAGAACCTGGCTCAGGCCGTTCTTCTTCAGGCGCGCCGCGACGACGTCCGGCGCGTGATCATAGGGGCCGATATATTCGACGCCCTTGAAGCCCGCGCGGGCGGCGGCATCAAAGCGATCGAGGAATTCATGCTCGCCGAAGAGCATGGACAGGTTGGCTGAAAAACGCGGCATTCTTTTCTCCTTCGTTCCGCCTGAACTCAATCCAACATGACGATGGCCGTCGGCGCATCCTCATGGCTCTCGGCAAGTTCCTCAAATTCCGTGATCTTGTCGATTTCGGTGCCCATCGAAATGTTGGTGACGCGCTCGAGGATGAATTCCAGCACCACCGGAACCTGATGCTCCTTCATCAGCCGCTGCGCTTCCTTGAAGGCGCCGGCGAATTCCTCGGGCTTCTTCACGCGGACCGCCTTGCAGCCCATCGCCTCGGCGACGGCGACATGATCGACGCCGTAGCCCGCCTCCGGATCGCCTGCGCGGTTGACGTTCTCGAAGGCGAGGCTCACCTCGTAATCCATCGAAAAGCCGCGC
>NZ_RZRY01000815.1:0-2533 GCF_003998035.1 Mesorhizobium sp. M2A.F.Ca.ET.039.01.1.1
GTGCGCCGCAGCGTCGCGTCGGCCAGGGGCTTCTTCCGGCCGAAGATCGATTTCACCGGCAGCGACCAGTCGATGATGGTATGCGCGCCAATCCACGGCTTGAGCCCGAGTTGCTTGGCGACCTTGCGGGGCGCATGCGTGCGCTCCGGCCATGAGATCGGCCCGCCGTCGGCCTTGGCGACGCCGAAGAAGCGCTTGCGAATCGTCGGCACACCGTAGTCGGCGCAGACCAGCACACGATGCTCGAAACTGTAGCCGAGGCCGCGCAAGTGCTTTAGCCAGGCGCGCCAGATGCGTCCCTTGTGGCGAGGATCCGGTATCAGCCACTGCTCCTGCACCGGAACGCGCTCGCCCTTCGCCGCGACTGTGCCGTCGAGCCTCAGCACGCAGCCAGTTGCCGGATCGCGCTTGGCGATAAGCGGTCCCCAAGTGGTGATCTCCTGCACGTTTTCCATGGTAATCACTTCCGGCCGCACGGTGCCGGCCCAGCGGCAGATCACCCATGCGAGCGAACGCCGCCGCTTGCTGACCGGCTTCGAGCCCTTGGCGACCGAGAAATGCGTGCAGTCGGGAGAGGCATGCAGAACGCGGACGCCACGGCCATTGGTGACCTGTCGCGGATCAGCCTCGAAGACATCGCAGCGCAGATGTCGTGTATGGCGGTGCCGGCGCTCGTGCACGGCCACGGCCACAGGATCATGGTTGATGGCGACATGGACATGGAAGCCGGCATCCTCCAGCCCATCGCAGCCGCCACCCATTCCGGCGAAAAGGACAGCAGTCATCCGGTTATCAAGCAAAAATCCTGCGTTCATCTCTGCGCCTTCAGCCATGCGGCGAAATCGGCCCGCAGCGCTTTCCACGCTTCGGCCGCACTGCCATCCGTGTTGAGTTCGATGCGGGACCGGACGCCGAGGATCGAGCGAACTCGCTGCGCCACGCGGTCATCCGTCAGGGGCCGTTCCAGCCCGTGCCGCTCTTCGAGATAGACCTTGAAGCGCGCGTCCTGGCATTTCAGCGCGCACTCGGCCGCGAAGTTCTTGTTCGCCGCCGGCTCGCCCGCCGCCTGGTTGGCCGGCGGCGTGCCCTTGAGCTTGCGGATGGTCTGGAACGAATTGTCCAGCAGGCGCAGCAGAAAGCGCACCATGTCCGGCGCGTCGGTGGCGAAGGCCATTTCCTCATTGGTCGCGCCGGCATCGAAGCGCGCCAGCACGAACAATTCGCCCATGGCGCCGCGCATCTCGATGAAGGCGCCGCTCTGGTCGTGCACGCGCGTCCAATCGGCCGGCGCGATCGAGTCGAGCGCGGCCCTGATCTCGCGCAGGCGCTTGGCGTCTGGTGAGAGCGTGTGCGCGTTCACGGCTTTGGCCCCTTTCCGGCAATGGCGCGAATGATGATGGTGCGGTCGCGGCGAAACAGGCGCCCGAGCCGAGCCGGCGAAAGGTCAGGGCGTGCCGCATGGGCCTGCCGGATGGCTTCGTAGCGGGCAGCGACGAGATCGTTCGAGACGCCGGGGCCGAGCATGGCGCTGACGCTGATGCCGTAGCGCTCGGCGACGGCGTTCTGGATTGCGGCAACGCTCGGCAGAACCGGTCCGGTTGAGATGACGATGCGCGCCGTCGCCTCGGCCTCTGCGATGATGGTCGCGGCCTGTATTCTGGCATCGGCCAGCGCCTGCGCGGCCAGTTCACGGTCTGCGGCGGCAGCGGCCAGCATCTGGCGCGCGGCGATGATCAGGCCTTGCGCGCTTTCCGGCCGTGGCTTTTCGACCAGCTTCGGCTTGGCGCGCGGTTCTTTGATGCCGGCGCGCTGCGCCAACAGCCGCGCGCGCAGTTCGGGCGCGTACATGTCGAGGCGCGGCAGGTCGCGGTCCAATTTGCGCAGCGCCGGCTCAGCCATGGTCGCCGCTCCGCTCGATCACGCCGAGCAACGTCGAGGTCGCGCCCGACATCGGCATGGTGCCGCCGAGATTGCCGCGATGACGCGGCTTCGACAGCGTCTCGGCCAGCATGTCGAGATAGTGCTCGCCTTCGCGGAAGGCGGCGCGACGGCAATAGGTGACGAAGGTCGTGCGCCAGCGCATCAGCGTGAAGACGGGCGCGGTGAGCAGCACATTGGCCCGCGCCGAATCGTCCTCGGCGTCGCGCATCGCCTTGACATGCGGGTCGAGGCTTTCGGTGGAATGTGTCATCTGGAATTGACCCTCATGCGCGCGATATCGTCACGCGTTTCACGTTTGTCAGATGGTGTAACCATATGATTCAGAATGGTTTTTACCGTCGTTCGGCGACGCTGATTGCGCCCGAGATAGAGGTATGGGTCGAGCCCCGCATATTCACAGAGCAAGAGGTAATTGCCGGCCGACAGCGTCTTGCCGTTGATGGCGCGCGACAGCATCGCCCGGTCCGTTTCCGGCCAGACGTCCTCGGCCTTGCGCAGCGAATAGCCGAGCTGATCGAGGCGCTGCTGAAATGCGTCGGCGAAGCGGTGGAAGGCGATTTCAGCCATGCTCCTGCCCTCCATGGGTGAGCAC
>NZ_RZRY01000816.1:0-2533 GCF_003998035.1 Mesorhizobium sp. M2A.F.Ca.ET.039.01.1.1
GTCAACCCGCGTCTTGGGGGTGCGACCGGTCCTCAACTGGTTCAACTGGCTTACGGCATCGATCTTGTGACCGAGCACATCAAGCTTGTCATCGGAGACGAATGGAACCTGCGAAGCAGGCACTCGCACAGTGCGGCCGTGCAGTTCCTAGTTGCTGATTGCGATGGCAATCTCGATCGGATTGCTGGCGGCAGCCGGGCGGCTGCCGTCTCAGGTGTCGCCGAGGTCAAATTGTACGTTGAGCCCAACACGCCGATCGTCAGGAAAGGCGATCTCCCAGAGTGTATCGGACATGTGATCGCCGCTTCACCCAGCCTTGCTCAGACTAAGGCGATACTTCAGCGTGCCGTCGACTTAATCAGTTGGTCGATCACACCATTTCCGGCCCTTGGGGAATAGGATCAATGGCGCTCTCATGTTTCGCGGTAGCGACGCAGGTTTCCCTGCGCTCCCCGCACAGATCCAGCGAGCCCAATGCGGGCACCAAATGTGTTCGAGCACATTTGTTGTCTTCCGTTGGGGAATTTCGGCCTCATTCTAGAGCCGACCAAGACCAAGTTGGTCGAGTTTGGTCGGTTCGCGCAAAGACACGCGGGCAAAGGCGGCAGAAACCGCCCGGACAACCTACTTTCTGGGTCTAACGCCCTATTGCACGCGAAATCAAAGAGGTAACTTCAAGGTTGGGATGCGCACCGAGAAATCTCGGCTAAAGCGCAGCCTTATGTCTCTGCAGGAGCTAATGCGGCGAATACGGAATTACAAGATCAGTGACCAGGCCGGTGAAATCAACGTCGTCCTGCGCGGCCACTATGGCTATTACGGCGTCGCCGGAAATCTATGGGCGATCTATTCGCCGACGGCGGCTATGCCGGAGAAAACTGACGCAGGCCCTGGCCGACCTGGGCACGTGGACCATTGAAATCATCAAGCGCTCCGACACGGCCAAGGGCTTCGAGGTTCTGCCGCGACGATGGGTCATGAACCACTGTACAATGTTGCTAAGGTTGCCTTTGAGTGGTCGGTGCGGATCGAGCGTCCAAGTCGTAGGCAGCAGCTTGGTGAGGCTCGTCGTGGTCGGAATGCGAGTCGATTTGTCGCGGGCGAATCAGAGCCACCACAGGATTAATGCGCCATCGACGGCCCAGCTGCGAGCTGGCCGATGGAGGCGCACATGGTCCGGCGCATGGATCGCCTGTGCTGCGCGTGCACGTGTCGTTCGAAGCGACAAGAACCGGGCCCCAACATCTGCTCGAGGCCTATGCTCGTCTTGTCCGCTTTTTCTTCTCACCGATGAACCCCGCGACGAAACCGGTTCGCGGCTGCTCGTAGAGCATCCTGGACGTCGACAGTTGCTCGACACGGCCGGCCTGGAAGACGGCGATGCGATCCGACAGCATGGGCGGTGAACGGTCTAGCGACCGGGTCGGCAAACGCCTGACCGGCCTGCGGCCTCACCCCAGTGGTCGGCCCGCGGATGCGCCGCCGCAGTCTCATCAAGCGCCGCGCGAACACCGTCTACCAAGGCGTCTATCTCATTGGGGGTGATGACGTAGGGCGGGCAAATCGCCAGGACGTCCCCCATGTTTCGGATCATCACACCGTGCTCGCGGCACCGCCGCTCGACATCGGCGCCCATTCGCAGCTCCGGCGCGAAGGCGCGACGGGCGGCGCGATCCTGGACGATCTGAATCCCGGCGATGAAGCCGCGACCGCGGACCTCGCCGACCAACATGTGGCCGTCGAGCGCGTCGGCAAGTGCTCCATGGAGGTAGTCGCCGAGACGACGCGCTCGGCTTATGAGATCGATCTCCCGGTAAATCTTGATCGCCTCGGCGGCGACGACGGCTGTCACGGGATGACCGGAATAGGTGAAACCGTGGCCGAACACGCCGACCTTGTGGGCTTCGTCGGCAACGCATTGGTAGATCTTGTCGGAGATAATAACGCCGCCGATCGGCAGGTGACCGGATGAAAGCCCCTTGGCTATCGAGAGCATGTCTGGTTCCATGCCGAATGTCTGGCTACCAAACCAGTTTCCGGTGCGCCCGAATCCACAAACCACCTCGTCGGACAACATGAGGATATCGTATTTGCGCAGCACGGCTTGAATCTTGAGGAAATAGTCTTCCGGCGGCACCAGCACGCCACCGGCGCCCATGACAGGCTCGGCGATCATCGCGGCGATGGTCTCCGGCCCTTCCGCCAGGATCAAGGCCTCGAGCTCCTCTGCGAGGCGCGTGGCGTAGTCACTCTCTGTCTCGGCCGGCAGGCTCTCAAGATAGTGGAACGGCCGCGCCGCGAATAGAACGGGAAGCGTCGGCAGATTGAAGGACTTATGCATGTGCGGCAGACCACTCAGCGCAGCCCCCATAACCGTACTGCCGTGGAAGGCCCCAAACCTGCTGATAATCTTGCGTTTGTCGGGACGCCCCCGCGCGGCCTGGTAATACCAGGCGAGCTTGACCATCGTGTCATTGGCTTCCGAACCGGAGCCGACCAGAAAAACGCGCGCGTTGTCGAACGGCGCCAACGC
>NZ_RZRY01000817.1:0-2526 GCF_003998035.1 Mesorhizobium sp. M2A.F.Ca.ET.039.01.1.1
GCCGAAAAGCTCGGCCGGTTCGTCGGCAAGCTTGAAGACTACCGCCGCACCATCCTCCAAGCCGTGCTCGAGGAACATGCTTCGGCGATGTCTGCCGCGGAGTTGCTGAAGCCTCTCATGGCCAAGGCATCAGCGCAGATTGCGCGCGATGTTGGCAAGCGTGGTGAGCAGTATCCTGCGCGGCTGGGGGAAGATCGCCATAAGGACGAAGGCAAGCCCGTAGTCGAGGCATAAAGCCAGGACGACGGCGAGAAGGTCCGACTGGCCGGTAAGGGACGCTGGCAGGCCGAGATAGGCAAGCCAGGCAAGCAGGGACGATGCAATGAAAAGGCCCTGCATGATCAGGAAGTCCCCTGCCGTCACCGGCCCGACGCGGTGGATCATGACCGCGAGCACCGGCACGCGCAGAACGTAGCCGCTGATCGCGTAGGCGGCCGCGACGCCGACGGCGCCCCAATGCAGGCCGACGACAAAAGAAGCCACGGTGGTGAGCGACGAGTAGGCGCCCCACTGGAACATGGCCTTTGTCTTGCCCTGGCAGATGAATATCCAGCCGGTGGTGCTCGATACGGATTGCATCAGGCTGGCGATGCCCAGCCACGCGAAGATTGGCGCCACGGCGGTCCAGCGCGGCCCGAAGAGAAGCGCGACCACCTGTTCGGAAGTCAATGTCAGCGCGGCGATGCCGGGCATGGTCACGGCCGCCAGCATCCAGTTGGTGCGCACGTACAGATCGCGGAACCGCACCTTGTCCTCGTGGATGCGGCTGAGCAACGGCACCATCACGCGCGTCAGCGGCTGGGTGATGTTTTGCAGCGGAAACAGGAGAAGTTTGTAGGCCCGGTCATAGTAGCCAAGCTCGATCGCTCCGGAATATTTTCCGATCAGGATGTTGTCGAGATTGCGTGAAAAGAAATTGACGAGATTGAAGCCGGTCAGATTGGCGCCGAACGACAGGATCTCGCTCTCGACCCTGAAGTCCGGACGCGACGGCGTCCAGCGCACCACCAGCCATGCGGCGCCGAGCGCAACGACCGCCGCCACGGCCGGCCCCAGCACCAACGACCAGTATCCCATTCCCGCCCAGGCCGCGATGGCGGCAGCAACAAGACCGGCGGCCGCCGTTATGACATCGTTGAAGGCCAGCTGGCCGAACTGCAGGTGACGGTTCATCAAGGCGAGCGGGACGGCTGCGATGCTGCCGAGAAGCAACGGCAGCGCGGAGGCGACCGTGATGCCTAACATGCGCTGATCGCCGTAGAAGCCGGCAATGGCCGGGGCCAATGCCGCCACTACCACCGCGCTGCCCAATCCGACCAGCGCGCTTATCCAGAACACCTGATTGAGCTGCCTGTCGCTGATGTCCTTGCGCTGGACAAGAGCCTGCTGCAGCCCGAGATTTTGCAGAAGCCCGACAAAGGCGACGATCGGCCCGACCGACGCCACAAGGCCGAAATCTTCCGGCAGCAGCAGCCGGGCAAGGATGATGACCGAGAGGAACTGGATCACCATCTTGAAACCCTGGGCACCGGCAGTGACCAGCCCGCCGCGCAGGGCGACGCGTCCGAACTGCGGCAGGGGCGGGTTAGCGTTCATCAGTGTGCTCTCGTTCCAGCCAGTTCAATCGCAATCCGTGCGAACCGCTGGTTCAGCACGTCGGCATTGAAGTCTGTTTCTATCTTGCGCCGCGCGGCGATCGCGATCGGCTCGCACAGGACCGGGTTGTCGGCGACCCAGACGAGTTTGGCGGCCAACGCCGCAACGTCCCGTTCCGGCGCGAGGAAGCCGGTTTTCCCGTCCTCGATCAGTTCGGGTATCCCTGAATGGTAGGTGCTGACCACCGTCAGTCCGGCAGCCATCGCCTCCATCAGGGCGACCGGGATGCCTTCGAGGTCGCCGTTGTGGGCGCTTACGCTGGGCAGCACGAAGACATGCGCGTCCCGCAAGCGCTGCTTGACCTCCGCATGCGGCCTGGGGCCGAGGAAATCGACGCGCCCGGCGATGCCGAGCTCGGCGGCCAGTCGTTTCAATTGCTCCAGCAATTCGCCGGCGCCGATCACCGAATAGTTCCAGTCATCACGCGGCAGCCTGGCCAGCGCGCGAAGCGCATATTCAACGCCTTTTTTTTCGGTCAGACGACAGACCGAAATGAACGACAGCGTCTCATTCTTCCAGGATCGCCACCGGTATTCTATCTCGCCGGGTCGAACGCCCATATGGTGCACGACGACCTCGCCCGGCGGGGCGCCGACCTCGATAAGGGCATCGCGAAAGAAGGCATTCACCGGCATCTGGAGGACGCCGTTCTCGAACACCGTCCTGTAGCGCGCCAGCGTGTTGTCATGCATCGGGCCGCCGACGTCGTTGCCGTGGAAGACGGTCACCAGCGGCGCGGAAATCCGCCCACGCTTGATGACACGCGCCACCCGCAAGCCGTTCGTGCCGAAATGCGCGACGATGACATCAGCCTTGTGCAATTTGCGCGCGTACAGGAGGTCGATGGCGGTCGAGAGCTTGTCCCAAGAC
>NZ_RZRY01000818.1:0-2507 GCF_003998035.1 Mesorhizobium sp. M2A.F.Ca.ET.039.01.1.1
GTGCCCAGAACCGCTGCACACGTCCGGGCGACATGCATCAAAACAAATGCATGTCGCCCGGACGTGTGCAGCGGTTCTGGGCACGATATGCATCAAAACAATTGCCCGGATGCAAAGTGCCGAAAACTCGGCTAAAAGCGGCGGCACAGGAAACAATTTCAAACGGATGGATCGATGACCCGTAGCAGGATTTTGGTGACGCTAGCGCTGCTGGCGGCGGTTGTCACCGTCACGGCCTGCGGCAGGAAGACCGGCCTCGACACGCCCTATGAGGCGGCGGAGCAGGCGCGCAAGGATGCGGAAAAAGCCAAGCAGCCCCTCCCGCCCGAGCCGGAGAAACCGGTCAAGGACAGGAAGTTCATCCTCGATCCACTGCTCTAGAGCCGACGGGATCGCTCGATCTCACCACGCTCCAACTTTCGGGACCAACCCTCGTGAACCATTTCGACTACCGCGACGGCGTGCTCCATGCCGAGGACGTCGCCATCCCCGATATAGCAGCCGAGGTCGGCACGCCTTTCTACTGCTATTCGACGGCGACGCTGACCCGGCATTTCCGCGTTTTCAGAGAAGCCTTCGCCGGCCTCGACGCGCTGGTCTGCTACGCCATGAAGGCGAACTCCAACCAGGCCGTGCTGAGGACGCTGGCCAGGCAAGGTGCTGGCGCCGACGTGGTCTCGGAAGGCGAATTGCGCCGTGCCCTGGCCGCCGGCATCCCGGCCAGCAAGATCCTGTTTTCCGGCGTCGGCAAGACCGCGCGCGAGATGGATTTCGCGCTCTCCGCCGGCATTCTTTGCTTCAATGTCGAATCCGAGCCTGAACTCGAACTGCTGTCGGCGCGCGCCGTGGCGCTCGGCAAGGTGGCGCCCATCTCGCTGCGCATCAATCCGGATGTCGATGCCAGGACACACAAGAAGATCTCGACCGGCAAGGCCGAGAACAAGTTCGGCATCCCGTGGCAGCGCGTGCGGCAGGTCTATGCCCGCGCGGCCGAATTGCCCGGCATCAAGGTGACCGGCATCGACACCCATATCGGCAGCCAGATCACCGAATTGCAGCCCTTCGACGACGCCTTCGCGCTGCTGGTCGAGCTGGTCGGCGCGCTGCGCGCCGACGGACATGCGATCGAGCATGTCGATCTCGGCGGCGGCCTCGGCATCCCCTACCGCGTCGACAACAGCCCGCCGCCGCTGCCCGACGCCTATGCCGAGATCGTCAGGAAGCATGTCACCAGGCTCGGTCTCAAGGTGATGTTCGAGCCCGGGCGCCTGATCGTCGGCAATGCCGGCATCCTGGTGTCCGAGGTCATCTATGTGAAGGAAGGCGACGCCAGGAATTTCCTTATCGTCGACGCCGCCATGAACGACCTGATCCGGCCGACGCTCTATGACGCTTTCCACGACATCCGGCCGGTGGTGCAGCCGCCCGCCTCCACACCCCGCATGAAGGTCGACGTCGTCGGCCCGGTCTGCGAGACCGGCGACTTCCTCGGCCACGACCGCGACCTGCCTAGGCTGAAGGCCGGCGACCTGATCGCTGTTTCGACCGCCGGCGCTTATGGCGCGGTGCAGGCCGGCACCTACAACACCAGGCTTCTTGTGCCGGAGGTTCTGGTCGACGGCGACCGCTTCCATGTCGTGCGCCCCCGCCAGACCTATGAGGACCTGATCGGGCTGGATTCCGTTCCCGACTGGCTGAAGTAGCCGAGCGGTGACGCCTTAAGGAGCAAGCCATGCTGGAGAAAAAGACGATCACGCGCGAGCGCATCGCCGCCGTGGAGCCGCGCATCCGCCCCTATATCCGCCATACCCCGGTCATACGCGTCGACATGGCGGATTTCGGCCGTCCCGCCTTTCCGGTCGACCTGAAGCTCGAAAGCCTACAGCATTCCGGTTCCTTCAAGGCGCGCGGCGCCTTCACCAACCTGCTCGAACGCCAGGTGCCCGAGGCCGGCGTGGTGGCCGCGTCCGGCGGCAACCACGGTGCGGCCGTCGCCTACGCCGCCATGAAGCTTGGGCACAAGGCCACGATCTTCGTGCCCGAGGTCAGTCCCCCGGCCAAGCTCGCGCGCATCCGTAGCTACGGCGCGGATCTGGTCGTCGGCGGGGCCCGCTATGCCGAGGCGCTGGCCGCCAGCGAGGACTTCGCGGCGCGGACCGGCGCCCTGCAGATCCACGCCTTCAACCAGGAGGAAACGCTGCTCGGCCAGGGCACGCTCGGCCTGGAGATCGAGGCCGATCTGCCCGAGATCGACACGCTGCTGGTTGCCGTTGGCGGCGGCGGCCTGATCGGCGGCATAGCCGCCTGGTTCGCGGGTCGCATCCGCATCGTCGCCATCGAGCCCGAGGGCGCTCCGACGCTTTATCGCGCTTTGGAGGCCGGAGAGCCGGTCGACGCCCCGGCCGAAGGCATTGCCGCCGACTCGCTGGCCCCGAAGCGCGTCGGCGAGATGATGTTTCCGATCGCCGAAGCCTTCGTCGAGCGCTCTATCCTGGTCAGCGACGACG
>NZ_RZRY01000819.1:0-2505 GCF_003998035.1 Mesorhizobium sp. M2A.F.Ca.ET.039.01.1.1
GTCGACCACGAACGAGGTGGGAATCCCAATCGAAGAGCTGGGATCCATCCAGAGCTTGTTCATTTCGCCAATGTAATCGAACCCGATACGATAATTCAGATTCGGGAACTTCTCGGTCAGCCAGGCATCCACGTTGGTCCGCGCCTCGTCTGCGGTAGGACCCTGTTCGCAGGCGGCAACTCCGACCGCCTCAAATCCGCTGCCTTCATATTTCTCCTGCAGTTCGATCAAATGGGGCATGGCGTCGACACATGGTCCGCACCAAGTCGCCCAAAACTCAACGAGGTAGACCTTGCCGGGCCGAAAGTTCGTGAGGGGCTCGCCACGCAGCCAGTTCTCCACTTTGATCGCAGGAGCCGGGGACCCCATACGCAGTTCCATCTTGGTGTCCAAAGTCATTCCACACCTTTCGTCTCTTTTGTCGCGGAATATTTTCCCGTCAAAATCGGACACGGTCTCGAGGGCATCGCTCCCTCTGGCTTGCTTCAGCGAAGCTCTCACCGTGTTGCCGCACATCAAGCTGCAACGGAGGTGCCAATTCCCTCAGCTCCGGTAAGCGGCGGGAAATGCTTTGAAATTCTCCACGAGGCTAAATGCGGCCGATTGTCGTGAACCCGACATGTCTTCTGCCGCTGTCGGGTTTCGCCCTATCTCTTGAGAGCTTGGACGGCTCGCCTGTGATTAGACTGGCCTCGGTCCTCGAGCAGTGGCAGTTTGGCGCCAGTTCGAAAGCGCGAACTCGCCGGCTTGGTCCTCGTGCCGCCACCGCCGCGTGTGGATTCTTGCCCCGGAGTCAAAATTCGCCTCGCGGTTGCCAACGGCGGCATGCGCTCAATGCGCGTGGCGTTGAGCCCCGACAGCACGTAATGGTACCAATTAGTGGATGCCCGTCGCTGCCTCCACTTCTCCAGCCAAGCGCTCGAACGACGCTACCTACCCACGTTCGAGCGCGACCGCGGAATCGCAGACTGCCGAACGTCAGCCGTTGCGAAAGGTGTAGCCGTACCCGTTGATCGCCGGCGCGCCGCCTAGATGTGCGTAGAGGACCCTCGATCCCTGTGGAAAGAAGCCCCTCTGGACGAGGTCGATCATCCCTTGCATCGATTTGCCCTCGTAAACGGGGTCCGTAATCATGCCCTCGAGCCGCGCGCACAAACGGATTGCCTCTTTGGTTTCCTCCGATGGAACGCCATAACCCGGGTACGCGTAGTCCATGAACAACACCACGTCTGCCTCGACAATTTCCGCTCCGAGGTGGACGAGCTTCGCTGTATTTTGGGCGATGCCGAGCACCTGCGCCTTGGTCTTGGCGGGCATGGCGGAGGCATCGATACCGATCACGTTGCGCTGTCGACCATCCTTGGCGAACCCGACGAGCATGCCGCCGTGGGTTGAACCAGTCACCGTACAGACGACGATATAGTCGAAGGCAAACCCAAGCTGCTCTTCCTGGGCACGCACCTCCTCAGCGAACCCCACATAGCCCAGGCCGCCGTATTTGTGGACAGAGGCGCCGGCAGGTATCGCATATGGCCTGCCGCCCCTTGCCTTGACTTCATAAAGTGCCTTTTCCCAGCTGCGGCGGATGCCGATGTCAAAGCCCTCGTCAACCAGGCGCACCTCTGCCCCCATGATGCGGCTCAAGAGGATATTGCCGACCCGGTCGTAGACAGCATCATCATGTGGGACCCAGCTCTCCTGGACCAGGAGGCATTTCATGCCGATCTTGGCGGCGACCGCAGCGACCATGCGCGTATGGTTGGACTGCACGCCACCGATTGTGACGAGCGTATCGGCATCTGACGCGATCGCGTCGGGCACAATGTATTCGAGCTTGCGCAGCTTGTTTCCGCCGAACGCGAGACCGGAGTTGCAGTCCTCGCGTTTGACGTAGATTTCCACCTTGTCGCCCAGATGCTTGCCGAGGCGGTCGAGCCTCTCGATCGGCGTGGGTCCAAAGGTGAGCGGATAACGTTCGAATTTTTCCAGCATGCTATCTCCAGCAAAAAAGTACCTGAACCGGCTACGCACCGGTCAGCCCAGGGGTATGGTCGCGTGTTAGCCGAACACAGATTCCCTATACGATCAGCTCAGTCATCAGAGGGTGACCAAAATTGGTGTGGGTCTGAGCACTGATCCTGTCATCCGCGCATCAAAGCAGCAGCACATGCTGGGCATTCGACCAAGCCGGGACACAGCTGAAAATTGCATTCCGCAGTTGATCAGAGTCAGACGACTGGTACCCGAGCTTTCCTGTAACCATCGGCATGCTGGCCCCTGTGGCGAGTTCCACGAGCGCGGCTAGAGGACTGCCAGATCAGAAAGAGCACGCGGCCGAAGGAGCCGGCCTGAAGCAGCAGCGAACAGGCCAGCGTCGTGACGACTGCCACACGGAGCGAATCCAAAGCGAAGTAAACCATCGACGCATTGCTGCACAGGACCAGCCCCACGAGCCGACAAAAAGATGAAGTGCACGCCGCTCCCCTGGTTTTCGCCAGATCATGT
>NZ_RZRY01000081.1:0-15007 GCF_003998035.1 Mesorhizobium sp. M2A.F.Ca.ET.039.01.1.1
ATACGATCCCGCCAGGAGGCCGTTTCCGGATATAGGCGATATCCGGCTGCCGAACCCGCTTGACCTGTCGCTGTTCGACAAGGCCTGTTTCCTGAACAAAGGCGAAATCCGGTTCCGGGCGACTTGAGAGCGATCCGCGTGGGGGGTCATGGCGGTCTCGACCTCGACCTTGATTTCGACAGGTCCGGGGCCGCGAGACGAAACCTTGATCGAAACCGAGTCAAGGTCACTCGCCGGGCCTGGCCAGCCTTCCTTCTTCCGCCTTGTGGTAGAACTGGCTTGCCACGAGCCAGCCTTTGAGCGGCCTGAGCGGCGGGATGCAGGTCGCGAGAACGATCGGGATCGAAACGAAGGCGTGGAACCACATGGAGGGCTCGAAAGTCACCTGCGCCCAGACGGCGAACAGCACCGAGGGCACACAGGCAAAGCAGATGACGAAAAAGGCCGGGCCGTCGGCGGGATCAGCAAAGGAATAGTCGAGCCCGCAGACCTCGCATTTCGGCGCCAGTTTCAGGAATCCGTCGAACAGGTGGCCCTCTCCGCAACGCGGGCAGCGGCCGCGGATTCCCACCTGCCAAGGTGCCAGGGGTGGATAATGCGCAAGGTCTTGCATGATGGTTTCTCCGGTCGATGTCGCGTGAGGTTGGACGGGCCTTGAGATCGTTGATGCATACATATATCATTCTTGTATGCAGACAATGCGACAAGATGTATGGATTGCGAATAAGTGACTCGAGAAAATGATATGGGCTGGCTTCCGGTTCTGGAGGCGGGACCGCGACCGGTCTATCTGAAGATCGTCGACGCGCTCGCGGATGCCCGCTCGGGCGGCCGCTTGCAGCCAGGCGACAGGTTGCCGCCGCAAAGGGAACTCGCCCGGCTGCTCGGGGTCGATCTCACGACCGTGACGCGGGCGTTTTCCGAAGCCCGTCGCAGGAACCTGATCGACGCGACGGCGGGCCGGGGCACCTTCGTCACGCCGGGCGAGCCGGAAGAACCTGTCCTCGATCTCAGCATGAACATCCCGCCGGCGCCGGCCGGCCTCAACCTGCCGGCACTGATCCGGACGGGCATCGAGGCATTGCTCAAGCGCTCCAGCGCGGAAGCGCTGCTTTCCTATCATCCCGGCCCAGGCTCGCCCGCGGAGCGCGCCGCCGGCTCGTCCTGGCTCGCCGCGGCGGGAGACAGGCTGCCGGTCGACAGGGTCGTTGTCGGCTCGGGCGCGCAGGCGCTGCTCACGGCCGTCGTGCTGGCAGAGACGCGCGAGGGCGACACGATCCTTGCCGACGCGCTGACCTATCCCGGGCTGATTGCGCTGGCCGGGACCACGCGGCGCAAGCTCGCCGCTGTCCTAAACGACAGTGACGGCATGCTGCCGGACGATCTAGAAGAGGCGGTGCGGCGGCACGGCGCCCGCGCTCTCTACCTCAACCCGACGCTGCAAAATCCAACCGCATCTGTCATGCCCGAAAGCAGGCGGCGCGAACTCGCCCGCATGGCCGACAAGCTCGGGCTGACCATCGTCGAGGACGATCCCTACAGAAGGTTGCTCGCCACAGCGCCGCCGGCCTTTCTGACCCTGGCGCCCGAACGAACCTTCCATGTCGCGACATTGGCAAAATGCATCTCGCCTTTCCTGCGCACGGCCTTTCTGGCGGCCCCTGATCAGCAGGCCGCCGAGCGGATCTCGGCAGCAATACGCGGCACCACCATGATGGCGCCGCCGCTGATGGCGGGCCTTGCCTGCGAGTGGTTGCGCAGCGGCCTTGCCGGTGAGATCACCGCCGCCGTGCGGACTGAGGCCAAGGCCAGGCAGGAAATCGCGCGCAACATCCTGCCCAAGGGCTTTGCGGCATCGGAGGCCAGCCTGCATCTGTGGTATCCGCTGGAGAGCCGGCTGCGCTCGGGCGAACTCGCCGACGTTGCCCGCCGTCGCGGGCTGGCCATCAGCCCCGCGGAAGAGTTTGCCGTCGGGCGGGACTTCGCCAATGGCTTCCGCTTGGCGCTGGGCGCCACCTCCAACCGCGAACGGCTGAAGGAAGGTCTTGAAAGCCTCGCTTCCATCCTTTCGGGAGTGCCGGGCTCCTCGCGACCGAAGGTCTGAAGCAGCAAACCGTGGCTTGGCGCGGCCCGTTACTCGGCCGCCGCCGGCAGCGGCGGCGTCGCGCGGCTGCGCCATTCCCAGGCTAGCGAGCCGACAGCCACCACCACCGCCACCAGCATGGCCAGGGCGCCGGCGAGCGGCAGGCTGCGATAGCCGTAGCCGGCATTGAGCATCGCAGCACCCAGCGACGCAGCGAGCGCGATGCCGACATTGAAGCCGGATGGGATCAGCGCGGAAGCGAGGTTGGAGGCATCGGCCGTCCAGGCCAGGATGCGCGTCTGGATCGGCGCGCCGATGGCGAAATTCAGACCGCCCCAGATGACGATGGCGACGATCATCGGCACCGGGTAGGGGCTCACCAGATGGATAACGCCGAGCGCCACCGCCTGCAGGGCGAGCATGACGATCAGCGAGGGCATCAGCTTCCAGTCGGCGAGCTTGCCGCCGACCAGGACGCCGATCGTGGCGCCGACGCCGTTGAGCAAAAGCACCCAAGGGATCAGGCTCTCGTCGAGGCCTGTCACTTCGAGCAGCATCGGCGTGATGTAGGTGAACGGCGCAAACTGGCCAATCATCAGCATCAGCATAAGGATCAGCGAGGTCCAGACCTGCTGGCGGCCAAGCACGCGAACTTCGCGCGCCAGCCCGGCGGGCCGGCTGGCGGCGCCCGCCGTTCGCGGCAACAGCGCCAGCATCGCGACGATCGCGATGATGCCGAGCACGCCCATCACCCAGAAGGTCGCGCGCCAACCCCACAGACTGCCGATCGCGGTGCCGGCGGGCACGCCGATGACGTTGGAAACCGTCAGCCCCGAGAGGATCACCGCGACCGCCCGGCCGCGCTGGTCCTCCCGCACCAGGCTGACCGCAACCACCATGGCGACGCCGAAATAGCAACCATGCGCCACGGCAGTCGCAATGCGCAGCAGAAGCATCGAGGTGAAATCGGGCGCCAGCGCGCAGGCCACCTGGCCGAGGGTGAAAGCGATCGTCAGTCCGATCAGCAGCGTCTTGCGCGAGACTTTGCTGGTCATGAGCGCCAGCAGCGGGCCGCCGATGGCAATGCCGCAGGCATAGCCGGAGACGAGATATCCGGCGGTCGGCACCGAAACGCCGAGACCTTGCGCCACCTCCGGCAGCACGCCGGCTATGACGAATTCGGTGGTGCCAAAGGCGAAGGCGGCAAGGAAAAGAGCAATCAGCGGCAGCATGGTTCAAAACATATGCGAGGAATGCATGGCCTCAAACCACGCCTGGGCGGGCGCGGCAATGGAGAAATTGTCGATACCGCTTTAGCTTTTCTTGAGTTCCGTCAGCTGGCCCTCAGCCGCGAGCCGCCGAGCAGGCCGCGCTCCTCGAGCACCGGATAGGCGATCGAGGCCAACAGCGAGTTGATCTGCTTCAGGTCGCGGATGGTGTCGAGGTGGATCGAGCTGGTCTCGATGCTCTTGGCGGTGCCTTCGCGCAGGCGCAGGAAATGGCTGGCGCTGGTTTCCTTCTCGCGCTCGCGCAACAGGTCCTTCTCCAGAACCAATTGCCTGGCGGTTTCCGGGTCGCGCGAGACGAGCACGTTGAAGGCGAGCCGCGCATTTGCAAGCACGGAAGAGTGGAAGGCGCAAAGCTCCTGCCAGCCTTCCGGCGTGAATTCCAGGCCGCGCTCCAGCTTCTTCCTGACATGCACCAGCATGTTGCGCACGATGATGTCGCCGACCTGCTCCAGCTTGACGCAGGCGCCGATCAGCTCCTGGCAGCGCAACGCCTCGTCCTCGGTCAGCGGGTTCCGAGTGACTTTGGCTAAGTAGAGCTTGATCGCGGCGTGCTTCCGGTCGACGCGGTCGTCGAGCGCGGCAAGCGCCTTGATCTTGGCGGGGTCGGCATCCTCATAAAGCTCGATGATGCGCTTCAGCATGATCTCGACCGTCTCGCAAACCCGCACCACCTCGCGCGTCGCGTTGGCCAACGCCTGGTTCGGCGTATCGAGGGCGCTCTCATTCAGCGCCGACAGCTCCACGACCTCGAGCGTGGCGGCCGGCTGCGGCGTGCTGCCCAGCGCCACGATCTTTTCGGAAGCGCGGTAGACGAGGCCGGCCAGCGGCAGTCCGGCCAGCAGGATCAGCACATTGAACAGGATGTGGGCGTTGACGATCTGATCGGGCGCGCTTCTGCCGAGGAAGCCGACATCCGGCTTGAAGGTCATGATCAGGACCAGCATGATCAGCGAGCCGAGGCCGCGCATCAAAAGATTGCCGACCGGCACGATGCGCACCTCGGGCGGCGCCGACCGCGTCAGCATCGGCGCAATCAGCGACGAGCCGAGATTGACGCCCAGCACCAGCACGACGCCCAGTTCCGGCGTGATCAGCCCGCGGCCCGCCAGTGTCGCCATCAAAAGCACCGCGGCGATGCTCGACTGGAACAGCCAGGTGACCAGCGCGGCTAACAGATAGGTGGTGATGGAGTCGCCGGAGAAATAATTGATGATCAGCGGCATCAGCTGGCTGTTGCGCAGCGGCTCCGACGCCTGGCCGATCATCTCCAGAGACAGGATCAGCAGGCCGACGCCGATCAGGATGCGGCCCGTCTGCCGCCAATCCCGCCGCTCGGTGGCCATGAACATGACCGTGCCAGCGATCAGGCAGAGCGGCACCAAAAGCGTCAGATCGAAGGTGAGCAGCTTGGCCACCAGCGCCGAACCGATCTCGGCGCCGCGCACCGCCAGTTGTCCGGCGGCGCCCGAAACGATGCCGGCGCCGGCGAAGGAGCCGACCAGCAGCGTCACCGCGGTTGAGCTCTGCAGCGCGACCGCCAGGCCGCAGCCTGTGAGCACCGCCATGACCGGATTGCGCATGGTGGCGCGCAGCCTGTGGCGCAGCACGTCACCATAGGCGCGCTCGACCCCTGTCTTCACCATGCGGGTGGCGAACAGCATCAGCGCCACCGCGCCGGCAAGGTGCAGGAGGACGACGGAGCCGCTCACAGCCAACCCCGCGGGGTAGCTCTGGCAGCGCGGAGAGAGGTACGAATCTTAGCCATCTCGAGGCCTGGAAATACACCAATTAAGATTAGCCGGATAATAGATTTTGTAATGCGGGGATCGTCTCCGCTCGACGGCGCATGTCGGAAATGAACGGAAAAGGCATTGGTTGCATGCGCCTGGCGGCTGCGCTTCGCTTCATGCTGCCCAACGCTTGGCGGCGTGGCCCGGGAAATCCGCAGCGTTGTTGAAGCGGCTTGAGCAAGCATCGGAAATCATTACAGAATTGTAATTCTAACGTTCAGTTTCGGTTCATCCGCTGGCGGTTACTCCTGCGTCTATCGACAACAAGGAGTACCGACCATGAAGCGTCTCATACTTTCCGCCGTCACCGCCTCGATGCTGGCCGCCTCGGCCTTCTCCGGCCAGGCCGCGCCGCTCGCCCAGCCGAGCGCGCCGCAGTCGAATTACACGCAGGTCGACTGGCAGAAGCCCGGCCGGCATGTCGACAAGCGGGTCGTCTTGAAGAAGAAGGTCGTAGTTAGGCGCAGCCACTGGCGCAATGGCCAGAAGTATTCCAACTGGAGGCGCCACCAGTCGATCCGCGACTGGCACCGCTACGGCCTGCGCCGCCCGGGCCCCGGCCAGGAGTGGATCCGCGTCGGCAACGATTATGTGCTGGTCAGCATCCTTTCCGGCATCATCTTCGGCGCCATCGCCGCGCGCTAATCCCGGCAATCCGGAAATTCAGAAGGCGGCCATCCGGCCGTCTTCTTTTGGTCTGTGAAAAGCGGGTACGATGGGCCCGACAGAGTCGCAGCGCCCGGCCGGCTTGATTATATGGAGGGCAAACGAGCTTTCTTAGATGCGCTTTCCGCCCGCCTTCCTCGACGAGATACGCGACCGCGTGCCGATTTCATCGGTGATCGGCACGCGTGTCGCGTGGGACAGGAAGAAGACCAACGCGTCGCGCGGCGACTATTGGGCCTGCTGCCCGTTCCACGGCGAGAAAAGCCCGTCCTTCCACTGCGAGGACAAGAAGGGCCGTTATCACTGCTTCGGCTGCTCGGTTTCGGGCGATCATTTCAAGTTCCTCACCGAGCTAGACGGCATGAGCTTCCCCGAGGCGGTCGAGAAGATCGCCGAAATGGCCGGCGTGCCGATGCCGGTGCGCGATGAACGGGAAGAACGGCGCGAGAAGGAGCGCGCCAGCCTGACTGAGGTGATGGAGATGGCGACCGCCTTCTTCCAGGAGCGACTGCAGAGCGCCGACGGTGCTAAAGCCCGTGCGTATCTCAGGGAGCGCGGACTGACGTCGGCGACGCAGCAATCGTTCCGGCTGGGCTATGCGCCCGACAGCCGCAACGCCTTGAAAGAGCATCTCGCCGCCAAGGGCGTGCCGAAGGCCGATATCGAGGCTTGCGGCCTGGTGCGGCACGGCGAAGACATTCCGGTTTCCTATGACTGGTTCCGCGACCGCATCATGTTCCCCATCCCGGATTCGCGCGGCAAGATCATCGCCTTCGGCGGGCGGGCGCTGGCGCCCGATGCCTTGGCCAAATACATGAACTCGCCCGACACCGAGCTCTTCCACAAGGGCAACGTGCTCTACAATTTCGCCCGCGCCCGCAAGGCACTCGCCAAGGGCGGCACGGTGATCGCGGTCGAAGGCTATATGGACGTCATCGCGCTGGCGCAGGCCGGGTTCGAGAATGCCGTGGCGCCGCTCGGCACCGCGCTCACCGAAAACCAGCTCGAGCTGTTGTGGCGCATGGCGCCCGAGCCGGTGCTTTGCTTCGACGGCGACCAGGCCGGGCTGAAGGCGGCGTGGCGGGCGGCCGACATGGCGCTGCCTTCGGTCCAGCCGGAACGTCGCGTGCGCTTTGCGCTGCTGCCCGATGGCAAGGACCCGGACGATCTGGTCAGGGCCGATGGGCCGGATGCGTTCCGCGCCGTGCTTTCGGAGGCGCGGCCGCTTGTCGACCTTTTGTGGATGCGCGAGACGGCCGGCGGTGTTTTCGACACACCGGAGCGGCGCGCGGGGCTGGAAAAGACGGTGGGAGAACTCGCCGGCCGTATCCGCGACGAAAGCACGCGCTACCAATATCAGCAGGAAATGCGCGAGCGGGTGCGGAGCTTCTTCGGCTCGCAACGCGCGGTGCGGCAGGGCCATGGCGGACGCTCCGACGGCCGGCCGGGCGAGCGCGGCAGGGGTTCGGCGCCAGGCGGGGCGTTTGGCCGGGGCTTTGTCGGCGGGCGCGCCGCGATCACCGAGAGCCTGGGCCGCTCGGCGCTGGTCAAACGCGCTGGCGAGGGGATGTCGGTGCGCGAGGCCACGATCATCGTGGCTCTGGTCAACCACCCGGCGCTGATCGACGAGAATTTCGCCCATGTCGAATTCCTCGACCTCGCCAATTCGGATTTGCGCAAACTGCACGCGGCCATCCTCGACGCCATGGCGCATGACGCGGCCGACGAGCGCGGCGCGGTCATCGCCACCATCGAGCGCGCCGGCTGCGGCGGCATCTGGGAGCGGGCGGTGGAACTGATCAAGCGGGCGCGGCAATGGCCGGCACTCGAAACCGCCGCGCTCGACGATGCCCGCGACGCCTTCAACCAGGCGATGCACTTGCAGCGCAGCGCCCGCACCTTACATAGAGAGCTGAAACAGGCGCAGGCGGCGCTCGATGCAGACCCTTCGGACGAAAACTTCCGGCATCTCGTCGAGATTCAAGCGCAATTCAACGATGTGCAGGCAACGGAAGCGCTGATCGAAGGGTTCGGCGTTTCATCGGGCAGGGTTGGCCGCGTTTAGGGCCGAACACCACCCATTGGAAGTGAGTGGAAATGCGCAGCGCGTCGAATCGACGCCTCTAAGCGGGTAATTGATTCGCTTTTTTCATGCGAATCATGCCAGAGGCGCTTGACCTTCTGGCAGATTGGCGGAATCAGGACGATTCGAAACGTTAACCGTGCCCCGGCGTCGGCGGGAAATTTGAGCGATGTGAGGTGCCGGTGACGGCTGGACAGGCAAAACGCCTGCTCCAGATATCAGGGTTAATCTGGACTTAATGCATGTCGCCCAAAAGTGAAAACCGGTTTGGGGCAAACGAGATGCACAAAACAAAAGAGATGACGCGGTTGCCGGGCCGGTAAAAAGCATTCCGGTACGAGCACATCCGGCGTAACCGGTCCGACAGTTTACGCGGCCTCGATATTGGGCCGCTTGGAGACGACAAAGAATGGCGACAAAGGAAAAGGAAGAGGTCGAGACCGAACGCGAAGGCGCCACCGATGGCCCTCTGCTCGACCTTTCCGACGATGCTGTCAAGAAGATGATCAAGGCCGCGAAGAAACGCGGCTATGTCACGCTCGACGAATTGAACGCGGTGCTGCCCTCGGAAGAGACGGATCCGGACCGCATCGAAGACATCAATGCGATGCTCAGCGACATGGGCATCAACGTCGTTGAGGATGACGAGCAGGGCGAAGAGGCCGAGGCCGAGCCCGCCGGCGACAGCGAGGAAGACGCCAACGAGCTTGCCGAGCAGACCGGCACCGCCGTTGCCGCCACGACCACCAAGAAAGAGCCGACCGATCGCACCGACGATCCGGTGCGCATGTACCTGCGCGAGATGGGCTCGGTCGAGCTTCTGTCGCGCGAGGGCGAAATCGCCATTGCCAAGCGTATCGAGGCCGGCCGCGAAACGATGATCGCGGGTCTGTGCGAAAGCCCGCTGACCTTCCAGGCCATCATCATCTGGCGCGACGAGCTCAACGAATCGAAGATCCTGCTGCGCGAGATCATCGACCTCGAGGCGACCTATGCCGGCCCGGAGGCCAAGCAGGCACCGGTGGTCGAACGTGTCGAGGAATCGCCCAAGCCGGACGAGAAGCCGCGCGGCCGCGCGGCGGCACGCGAGGAAGAAGACGACATCACCAATGTCGGCGGAGACACGCGCGGGCTGGAGGAAGAGGAAGACGACGAGGACGAGGCCAGCCTGTCGCTGGCCGCGATGGAAGCGGAACTGCGCCCGCAGGTGATGGAGACGCTCGACGTCATCGCGGACACCTACAAGAAGCTGCGCAAGCTGCAGGACCAGCAGGTCGAGAATCGTCTCGCCGCCGCCGGCACGCTGTCGCCCAGCCAGGACCGCAGGCTCAAGGAGCTGAAGGACCAGCTGATCAAGGCGGTGAAGTCGCTGTCGCTCAACGCGGCGCGCATCGAGGCGCTGGTCGAGCAGCTCTACGACATCAACAAGCGCCTGGTGCAGAACGAGGGCAAGCTTCTGCGGCTCGCCGAGAGCTATGGCGTGCGCCGCGAGGAATTCCTCAAGGAATATCAGGGCTCGGAGCTCGATCCGAACTGGACCCGCTCGATCGCCAATTTGACTTCGCGCGGTTGGAAGGAATTCACCAAGAACGAGAAGGACACGATCAAGGAGCTGCGCGCCGAGATCCAGAACCTCGCCACCGAAACGGCGATCTCGATCCTGGAATTCCGCAAGATCGTGAACCAGGTGCAGAAGGGCGAGCGCGAGGCTGCGATCGCCAAGAAGGAAATGGTCGAGGCGAACCTGCGCCTCGTCATCTCCATCGCCAAGAAATACACCAACCGCGGCCTGCAGTTCCTGGACCTCATCCAGGAAGGCAATATCGGCCTGATGAAGGCGGTCGATAAGTTCGAATATCGTCGCGGCTACAAGTTCTCGACCTACGCCACCTGGTGGATCCGGCAGGCCATCACCCGCTCGATCGCCGACCAGGCGCGCACCATCCGCATTCCGGTGCACATGATCGAGACGATCAACAAGATCGTTCGCACCTCGCGCCAGATGCTGCACGAGATCGGCCGCGAGCCGACGCCGGAGGAACTGGCGGAAAAGCTAGCCATGCCGCTGGAAAAGGTGCGCAAGGTCTTGAAGATCGCCAAGGAGCCGATCTCGCTCGAAACGCCTGTGGGCGACGAGGAGGATTCGCATCTCGGCGACTTCATCGAGGACAAGATGGCGATCCTGCCGATCGACGCCGCGATCCAGGCCAATCTGCGCGAGACGACGACGCGGGTGCTTGCCTCGCTGACGCCGCGCGAGGAACGCGTGTTGCGCATGCGCTTCGGCATCGGCATGAACACCGACCACACGCTGGAGGAAGTCGGCCAGCAGTTCTCGGTGACGCGCGAGCGCATCCGCCAGATCGAAGCCAAGGCGCTGCGCAAGCTCAAGCATCCGAGCCGGTCGCGGAAGCTCAGAAGTTTCCTCGACAGCTGATCCGCAGGTCAGACAAGCAAATCCAAAGGGCGCCTCGGGCGCCCTTTGGCGTTTCCGGCCCCTCATGCCGCCTTGCCGCACCTGCCCGACAGGAGGATAATTCCGTTGCCGGATGCATTTGTGGGCGACAAGCCGGATGCCCGCCCCGGCGCCGGTCGTACGGCGTCGCGCTCCGTGGCTCCCGGTGGGAGGTATGCCATGACAACCTACATCGTGCTTATCAACTGGACCGAGCTGGGCGCCAGGAATGTGCGGGAGTCGCCAAAGCGGCTCGATGCCGCCAAGAAGCTGCTGGGCGAAATGGGCGGATCGTTCAAGTCTTTCTACCTGACGATGGGCGAATGCGACATGGTCGCCATCGTCGAAGCCCCGGACGATGCGGTGCTCGCCCGCTTCGCGCTGCTGCTGTCGTCTGGCGGTAACGTCAAGACGCGGACGATGAAGGCGTTCCCGGAATTCGCCTATCGCGAGATCATCAGTTCGCTGGGGTAGGAGGCGGGCTGAAGCCGGGACCGGCGCGGCTGTTGCGAAGCCGCGCCGCATTGCCGATAGTCGCACCATGCCCAAGCCTTTGCTGACCGTCTGGTACAACACGCGCTGTCCGGTGTGCGATGCCGGCATCAGCCGCCAGAAGAGGCGGCTGATCGAGGCGGTCAAGGCAGGCCGCGTCGCATTCCGCGACATCAATTTCGAACCTGAAGCGCTCTCGGCCTTCGGCGCTTCGCTCGAGGATATCCGGCGACGGCTGCACGCGACAGATAGCGAAGGCCGGCTGCTGGTCGGCGCCGACGTGGCGATCGCGGTCTGGCGGCTCACGCCGGGCGAGGGGTGGCTGGCGACCCTCTTCGGCAACGCCGTCGCGCTGCCTTTGACGTGCATCGCCTACGACCGTTTCGCGGACCTTGTCTACGCCTGGAACCGGTGCCAGGGCCGCTGGTAGGCGGCAAGGCCAGAGGCCCTGGCGCATCCTGCGATACATCGTAAGATATATCTTGACTTGACAAGCGGTGCGCCTTACTTAAGATGTATCGTAAGATATAACTCAAGGAGCAATCCATGCACAGACACGACCATTTCGGGCACAATCATTTCGGCGAGCGCATGTTCATGCGCATGGCCGGCAAATTCGGTGGCAGAGGCAGCGGCGGCGGCTTCGGTCCGTTTGGGGGCAGGGGCGGCGGGCGCGGCGGCCCGGGTGATATGTTCCGCGCCGGCCGGATGCTCGCCGACGGCGATCTCAAGCTGATCACGCTGTCGCTGCTGGCCGATGCGCCGCGCCATGGCTACGACATCATCAAGGCGCTGGAAGAGCGCACCAGCGGCGTCTACAGCCCGAGCCCGGGCGTGGTCTATCCGACGCTGACCTTCCTGGAGGAGGCGGGTTATGCGGTGTCGTCCAGCGAAGGCAACAAGAAGGTGTTTTCGATCACCGAGGCCGGCAGGGCGCATCTCGATGAGAACCGCGAGATGATCGACGGCGTGCTCGACCATCTCGAGCGCTTCGGCCGCAAGATGGCCGCGGCGCGCGAATGGTTCGGCTGGGGCGACGATAAGGATGAGGGGCGCCGTGGCCGTTCGGAAAAGCGCGACCAGTTCCGCGCGCTGCGACATCGTCTGCGCGCCGCGCTCGGCGACATCGCCGAGGCGCCGGAAGACAAGCAGGCCGAGGCGATCAGCATCCTGGAAGACGCCGCCGAGGCGATCGAGGCGCTGGCGCGGCGCTAAGCCATTTTCATAAGAGCAGCCAAAAAGCCCGGAGCGATCCGGGCTTTTTGCATTCAGTCAGCGATCGACAGGGCAAGGACTATTCCTTGCCGACATATTCGCTGATCAGCTTGTCGTTGCGCGCCTTCTCGATCTTGGCGGTGGTCTCGGCCGCGATGCGCTCGTCGGTGCGGTACTTGACCAGGTTCACCAGGCTGCCGGTGAGCAGGAGGATGCCCATTGCCCAGTAGCCCTTAGTCGAGAGGTCGACCGGCGCTAGCCACAGCGACAGGCCGAGCATGAAATAGGCGGCGCCCACCGACACGGTGTTGAACAGGATATAGGTCTGATTGCCGTTCATTGGATTGCTCCTTGGAATTTGATCTGTTTTTCGGAAAGCGGGTTCAGTTCAGGGATTTGAGGCGCGCGAGGACGTCCTCGGCGCGCACCTTGGTGGCCGGTCCATGGCCTGCTTCGGCGAGGCGTTCACGGATCGCCTCGTGGCGCAGCTCGCCGTCGATCTCATCGAGTATGCCGGCCTCCTCAAACGGGTCGGGGCTGTCCTTGATGCGGGCCAGCAGTTGCTCCGCCTCGTTGATGCTCGCCGTGCGGCCGATCGAGCGGTTGAGGCGCGACTGCGCCTTGCGTTCGGCATCGATCGCCCGGGCCGAGATCATGCCCTGGTTGAGGCCGATGATGCGGCGATGCGCCTGTTCGACGGACAGGCGCATCCGCCAGGTCTTCTCGCCGAGGCTCTTCACGGTGGCGCGGCGGACCTCGCGCTCATTCTCGAGCTCGGCGATCGCGGAGGCGCCACCTTCGGCAAGCGCCTGGTTGTTGGCCGAAAGCGCGCTCAGCGTGCGGGTTTCCAGATCGGCGATGCGGCTGTCGAGCTGTTCGAGGCTGGTCTGCTCGGCACGCTGGCGCACGATCAGCGAGGCAAGCGTCTGCTTGGCGGCGGCGAGGCCCGCCTCCGCGTCGCGGATGCGCTGCGCCAGAAGGTCGATGGCGAAACGGTCCTTCAGATTGTCCTCGGCCCGGGCGCTGGCGCCGTCCAGCAATGTCTTGATCAGGCTAAGCATTGGGTCTTCTCCCTGTTGATGTGAACGTTGTTCACGAAGTCAACATAACAGGAAATGAACATTGTTCAAGAACAATGTGAACGCTGTTCATGGGCCGTGGGACATGGTAAACGCGGGCAGACAGGCTGAACGTGGCAGGCCGGCCACCTCACAGAGCGACAGGAAAGAGCATGGCGCTGGACAAGGAAGAAATGAGCGAGAAGGTGCTCGCCATCGCCGAGGCACTGCTCAATGAGGGCGGCGCCGAGAACCTGAAAGCGCGCACCATAGCCGAGCAGGCCGGCATTTCGGTTGGATCGGTCTACAACCTCTTTGCCGATCTCGACGAGGTGCACCGGGCCGTCAACATGCGGCTGCTCGACCGGCTCGGCGCGACAGGCCTCGCGGCCATGGCCGATCTCGAAAGGCAAGGGGTGACCGATGTCCAGCACCGCATCCTGGCGATGGCGGCGGCCTATGTGCGCTTCGTCGAGGCGCATTCCGGCAGTTGGCCGGCGGTGCTTGCCTTCAACCGCCGGCGCGCGACGCAGCCGGGCCCCGATGCCTATGACGCGCTGCTCGACGCGCTCTTCGACATCGTCGCCAGCGTGCTCAAAGCAGGCGATTTCGGCCTAGACGACAACCGCCGCGCGCTTGCGGCCCGGACCTTGTGGTCAAGCGTGCATGGCATCGTGACCAGCGGCTATGTGGCCAATTCCAACAGCCGGCAGGCCGAGGAGATCTGGAATCAGATCGAGCTGCTGGTCGGCGTTTTCGTCAAGGGACTGGAACATGGCGGCGCATTCGCGCATGCTGAGACAAAGTCTGATTAAACAGGGCGCTGCGGATCTTCGACGCCCGCGTAAAATGGAGTTTCAAAAAATGTCTTTTCTGAAAAAGCTTTTCGGCGGCGGCAGCAGTGAGGCACCGGAGACCGGCAGCGCCAAGCCGGCCAAGCAGGTCGAGCACAAGGGATTCCTGATCAGCGCGACGCCCTACAAGGCCGAGGGCCAATACCAGACCTGCGGCGTCGTCTCGAAGGAAGTGGACGGCGTGCTGAAAGAGCACCGCTTCATCCGCGCCGACCGCTTCGCCGGGCTGGACGACGCCGTCGACATCTCGATCAAGAAAGGCATCCAGCTGGTCGACGAGCAGGGCGAGAAGATGTTCGGCTGAATGTGATCATAGTCGAGGATCGATCGGCTCGCTCTCCAGCGCCAGCACGGCAAAGACGCATTCGTGGACCCGTCGCAGCGGTTGCCTCGCGACAAATCGTTTCAACGCCTCGTGTCCCAGGGCGAACTCACTGAGCGCCAGGTTGCGCTTGCCGCCTAGATGCCGCTCGCGCAGCCGGACAAGATTGTCGGGCGCATCGTATTCGGGACCGTAGATGATGCGCAGATACTCGCGCCCGCGGACCTTGAGCGCCGGCTGGATGAGTCCCTTCTTGCCGCGGGTGACGAAGTCGCGCGGCTTGACCACCATGCCTTCGCCGCCCGAGGCGATCAGCGTCTCCCACCAGGCGACGGCCTCCGCGCAGGCGCCGGCATCGGCCAGGTCGAAACTGCGCCATCTGGTGTCCACCACGACACCTCCCCTGGCGAGGCGATCGGCCAGCGACATATGCCAGATGTGGTCATGGTCGAACCAGACGCGGCCCTCGCTGGCCAGCAGATGGAACGGCGCCACGCTGAGATCATCGACATTCGAAACCGGCCAGACATAGGGCGACCAAGCGGCGGCGTATTTGCCTGCCCGCTCGGCGCGATCGGCAAACCGCGCGTTAAGATCGGCCACATCGACACCCCGCGCCTTCGCTCTCTCCGAGGCATCGCGACCGAGCCGCAGGCCGGCCGCGGACGACGCCGCCACCGGTCCGTACTGACTTTCAATC
>NZ_RZRY01000820.1:0-2505 GCF_003998035.1 Mesorhizobium sp. M2A.F.Ca.ET.039.01.1.1
GAGATCACCGGCGCGCTGATCGGCATCGCCACCGTGCTGTCGGCAGTCTTCGTGCCGATGGCCTTCTTCGGCGGCTCCACCGGCATCATCTACCGGCAATTCTCCGTCACCATCGTCTCGGCAATGGTGCTCTCGGTGCTGGTGGCACTGGTGCTGACGCCGGCGCTCTGCGCCACCATCCTGCGCCCGGCCAAGGACCATGCGACGCAAAGGGGTCCGTTCGGCTGGTTCAACCGCATGTTCGATCGCGGCACTATCGCCTACCGCGCCGGCTCGCACGGCATCATCAACCGCTCCTGGCGCTTCCTCGCCGTGTTCCTGGCCATCGTCATCGCCATGGGCTGGATGTTCGCCCGGCTGCCGAGCTCGTTCCTGCCGGACGAGGACCAGGGCATTCTGATCACCAGCGCTTCACTGCCGGTCGGCGCGACGCAGGACCGCACGGAGCGCGTGCTGGCTGAGGTGACCAACCACTATCTCAACGAAGAGAAGGACGCGGTCGAAGGCGTGTTCACGGCTTCCGGTTTCGGCTTCGGCGGCGCCGGGCAGAATGTCGGCATCGCCTTCGTGCGGATGAAGGATTTCGACCAGCGCAAGACCTCGGCTCTGTCCGTGTCTGCGGTCGCCGGCCGCGCCATGGGCGCCTTCTCCAAGATCAGGGATGCCCAGGTCTTCGCGCTGGCCCCACCCGCCATCCAGGGTTTCGGCAACACCAACGGCTTCGATTTCTACCTCCAGGATGTCAACGGCGCCGGCCATGAGGCGCTGATCCAGACGCGCAACCAGCTTCTGGGTCTGGCTGCAAAGAGCAAGCTACTTGCCAACACGCGCCCCAACGGCCAGGAGGACCAGCCGCAATTCTCGATCGATATCGACCAGGAAAAGGCCAGCGCGCTCGGCATCAGCCTCGCCGACATCAACAACACGCTGTCGACCGCCTGGGGCAGCGATTACGTCAACGACTTCATCGAGCGCGGACGAGTGAAGCCGGTCTATCTGCAGTCGGGCGCGGATTTCCGTATGCAGCCGGAAGATCTCGACAAATGGCAGGTCCGCAATTCCGGCGGCGCCATGGTGCCGTTCTCGGCCTTCGCCTCCAGCCACTGGCCCTACGGTTCGCCCCGCCTCGAACGCTACAACGGCTCGGCGGCGGTCGAGATCCAGGGCGCCGCGGCCGCAGGCCAAAGCTCCGGCGCGGCGATGGACGAGATCGACAAATTGGTCGCGCAACTACCCGCCGGATATTCGCATGAATGGACCGGCCTGTCGCACCAGGAGAGGCTTTCCGGCAACCAGGCGATGTCGCTCTACGCGATTTCGGCGCTGGTCGTGTTCCTGTGCCTTGCCGCGCTTTACGAAAGCTGGTCGATCCCGTTCGCGGTGATGCTGTCGGTGCCGATCGGCATCTTCGGCGCCCTGGCGGCGGCCACTCTCTTCGGCCAGACCAATGACGTCTATTTCAAGGTCGGCCTGCTCACCACGATCGGTCTGGCGGCCAAGAACGCCATCCTCATCGTCGAGTTCGCCATCGAGCGGCAGTCTGCCGGCATGGGGCTGGTCGAGGCAACGCTCGAAGCGGCGCGGCAACGCCTGCGGCCGATCCTGATGACATCGCTGGCCTTCATCCTCGGCGTCACGCCTCTGGCGATCGCCAGCGGCGCGGGCTCGGGCGCGCAGAACTCGGTCGGCATCGGTGTCATGGGCGGCATGATCGCGGCGACCGTGATCGGCGTCTTCATGGTGCCGCTTCTCTTCGTCACAGTGCGCCGCATCTTCAAGGGCAAGGCAGCCAACGAGAATTCAGGCGGGACCCCAGCCACAGCCACTCAAGAATAGAGGTTTTTTCCATGCCAGGTTTTGAACGCGGTCTCGCGACCGCGAAGGGGTTCTTTTTGCCCGCGTTTGCCGCGGCCCTGCTCTCGGGATGCGTTGTCGGTCCGGATTACCAGAAGCCACTGCTGGCGATGCCGGCAAGCTGGAGCGGGCAGAAGGCGGCAAGGCCGGCAAAGCCGGCGCAGCTGTCGCAATGGTGGCAGCGCCTGCGCGATCCCGAGTTGAACGCGCTCGTCGCGGAGGCGGTCGCCGGCAATCTCGACGTCGCCACCGCCAAGGCCAAGATCCGCGAGGCGCGGGCAAGCTACCGCCAGTCGGTAGGCACGTTGCTCCCATCCGCCAACGGTTCGGCCTCGGCCACCCGCAATAGGTCCACAGCAGCCAGCTCGGGCACGGCAACCGGCACAACCTATGACCAGTATCAGGCAGGCTTCGATGCCAGCTGGGAACTCGACCTCTTCGGCGCCAACCGCCGCAGCGTCGAGGCCGCCAGCTACGGCTTGGACGCTTCCGAGGAAAGCCTGCGCTCGACCTTACTGACCTTGGTCGGCGATGTCGCCTCCAACTATGTCCAGGCACGCGGCTATCAGGCCCGCATAGCGCTTGCCCGGCGCTCTGCCGCATCGCAGCGGCAAACCGCCCAGCTCACCCGCACGATGGCCTTGGCCGGCT
>NZ_RZRY01000821.1:0-2495 GCF_003998035.1 Mesorhizobium sp. M2A.F.Ca.ET.039.01.1.1
AATACACGCTGACCTTCTTTTGCCTGCCGCGCCAGCACCACAAGCACCTGAAGTCCACCAACATGCTGGAGCGCCTCAACGAGGAAATCCGTCGACGCACCTATGTCATGCGCATCTTTCCCCAACGCCCAAAGCTGCCTGCGCCTGGTCAGGGCACTCGCCGTCGAAACCAACGAGAACTGGATGGAGGCCAACCGCTACATCAACATGGACGATCTGCGCGAGCACAAGAAGCTCGCTCTGCGCCAAGCCGCATGACCAGCTTCTTGGCCGCCCCTTTTTGCAGAACTTGACGCACACAACCTGCAGGACGCCATCCCAAGACGCGCCGGCCCTAGCTTCGGCCTCCCCGCGGGAGTGAGGCCATCGAACAGGAACCTGAAGCCGGGGCCGACGGCCCAGCTTCAATCGTTCGGGGTAGGCTTGATGTAGAGGGCAGGGGACCAGCCCTAGCCCGCCCCGAGAGGATGAAGCCGCATCACCATGTCGATCGACCTTCTTTGGTCGACATGGGTGTAAATCTCCGTCGTACCGATGTCCTCGTGTCCAAGCAGCGCTTGTATCGCCCTGAGGTCGGCCCCGTTTGATAGCAGGTGGGTGGCGAAGGCATGCCGCAACACATGCGGGCTCACTTCGTCGGGCCGCGGCAACCCAGCCATTTCGGCGGTCTCCCGGACGTCCCTGAACGCTGCAGAGCGCGAAGTAGGCTTGCTGCCGTCGCGCACAGAATGGAACAGCCACTTCGGCGAAACCACACCGTATTCCGCCGCGAGGGAACGCCAGAGCCGTGTCAATACCGGGTGAAATTTCCCCAAAAGTGCCGAAGTAAAATTCCCCAATTATGCCGTCTCGGACGGCATGGAGAACTGGGTATTTTTCGGCGGCCGACCGCGCGGCCGTGATGGTGGCGCGAAGGACGGTGGAGTAATCAGGGCTTTCGAACGGACGTGTTCAGGCATCAATTCGGCATGCTGGCGCAGCCTGTAGCTTGATCCTTCGATCTGAACGACGACGGCATGATGCAAAAGCCTGTCGAGAAGCGCGGTGGCGACCACTGCGTCTCCAAAAACATCTCCCCATTCTGCAAAGCCGCGGTTGGACGTCAGGATCATTGCCCCTTTCTCGTAGCGGGCGTTGACGAGTTGGAAGAACAGATTGCCGCCGCCGGCGATGACCGGGAGATAGCCGATCTCGTCGACGATCAGCAGACTTGGCCTACAGAAGAAGCGGATGCGTTCTTGCAGCCGTCCCTCGCGCTCGGCCCTGGACAGCGCTGCAATGAGATCGGCCAAGGTGCAGAAGTAGACACTCTTGCCCGCTTTGACAGCTTCGACGCCGAGCGCGATAGCCAGATGGCTTTTGCCGGTTCCCGGCGGCCCGAGGAAATGGGCGGCCTCGTGCCTTTCGACGAAACCCAGTTGCGCGAGCGTGAAGATTCGATCGCGATCGAGGGAGGGCTGGAAGGAGAAATCGAAGCCGGCGAGCGTTTTGATGGTTGCCAGCCGACCCATCCTCAACGCCGTCTTTATGCGACTGTTCTCGCGCAGGGTCAGCTCTTCGGAAAGGAGAATGTCGATCGCTTCGAGCGCCGACAGCTCGCCATGCTCCAGGCGGCGGACAATATGGTCGAGTGCTTCAAGGGCACGTGGCATCTTCAAGCCGACAAGGTCATGGCGAATGCGGTCGATCATCGACGGCACGGCATCGAGAGCGGCGCTCATGGGCGGTTCTCCTGTGCCATGGCTCTGGCGACGGCGTCGTAGAAGGCGAGCGGCCGCTGTGTGACCTTGTCTCCGGATCCATGAAGAATGATCTCGTCACTGTTGACGTGCGGTCGCGATCGCGGCGGTGAGCGAAGGGTTCTGTGTCCTGGTTCGACGCGGCGCTGATGGCGACCTTCCAACACCGGATGCACAGCAATCAGCGCACCGTCTTCGAAGATTCGAACCTCATTGGCCAAGGTGTGAACTTCGACGAGCCGCCTTCTGGTGGCGTCGGGCACGCTGTAGGCGTTTCCACCAACGCTCACCATGCCCTCTCGGGATATCCTGCGCTCAAGCCGCAGAACCGATCGGAACGGAGCCAGTGGCAAGGGACGCAGATGAAGGCGCTCTTGCGCGAATGCCTCGACGACGACGCGCTGCGTTGTGGCGTGCACGCGCGCGTTGGCAACGACATCCAGCCATTGCCGCAGTTGGGTGTTAAGATCATCAAGGTTGCGAAACGAGCGCGCCAGGAAGAAGTCTTCACGAATATAGCGAAATGGTCGCTCGACCTTTCCCTTCGTCTTGGCCCGATATGGTTTACAGGCCTTTGGATGAAAGCCGAAATGGCGGGCGAGATCGAGCAGAGCGCGGTTATAAACAATGCCGCCCGTTTCGCCTTCTCCGATGACCGCAGTCTTCATTCGGTCGTAAAGGATCTCGCGTGGGACGCCGCCGATCGCATCGAACGCCGCGGCGTGGCATCGCAGCACCGTCGGCAGATCCTGATGC
>NZ_RZRY01000822.1:0-2493 GCF_003998035.1 Mesorhizobium sp. M2A.F.Ca.ET.039.01.1.1
GAGACAGACAAGACCGTTTGGTGGTGGGCTCGCTGACAGCGGCCGGTTCGTGCGTGTGCGCGTGAAAATGAGGGTGGCCGCAGCGGAATGTCCGGGCGGCCATTTGTTTTTTAGAGCCATTCCCGGGTCCGTTGCCCAAAACGCTGATGGAGACGGCAATGACGACTAAAGTTCTGGACAACGGGGCGGAGCGCTTCGTCACCGCGGGCGGCGTGACCATCACCCGCGAACGGCACGACAGGCCCTATGAAGGCGCGATCGACGCCTATGTAGACGGCCTGAATTCACGCCGCGGCGCGGTGTTTTCCTCGAACTACGAGTATCCGGGCCGCTACACGCGCTGGGACACCGCCATTATCGATCCGCCGCTGGTGATCTCCGCGCGCGGCCGCGCCATGCGCATCGAAGCGCTGAACAAGCGCGGCGAAGTGCTCCTGCCTGTGATCGGAAAGGCGCTTGGCGCGCCGAGCGAAGTGACGATCGCGGAGACCTCGAAGACGCTTATCCGCGTCGATGTGGCAAAACCCGGCCGCGTCTTCACCGAGGAGGAGCGCAGCCGCGTTCCGTCCGTCTTCACCGTGCTGCGCGCCATCACCGCTTTGTTCAAGACCGCCGAGGACGCCAATCTCGGCCTTTATGGCGCCTTCGGCTACGACCTCGCCTTCCAGTTCGATCCGGTGGACTACAAGCTCGAGCGCAAGGAAAGCCAGCGCGACCTGGTGCTGTTCCTGCCCGACGAGATTCTCGTGGTCGACCATTATTCGACCAAGGCCTGGACCGACCGCTACGACTATTCCGGCGAGGGCTTTTCGACCGAAGGCCTGGCGCGCGATGCCCATGTCGAGCCGTTCAAGACCGCCGACCGCATCCCGCCGCGCGGCGACCACGAACCGGGCGAATACGCCAACCTGGTGCGGCGCGCCATGGAAAGCTTCAAGCGCGGCGACCTGTTCGAGGTTGTGCCTGGACAGATGTTCTACGAGCGCTGCGAGACCCAGCCCTCCGACATCTCGCGCAAGCTGAAATCGATCAACCCCTCGCCCTATTCCTTCTTCATCAATCTCGGCGAGAACGAATATCTAATCGGCGCTTCGCCGGAGATGTTCGTGCGCGTCAACGGCCGCCGCGTCGAGACCTGCCCGATCTCGGGCACCATCAAGCGCGGCGACGACGCCATTTCCGATAGCGAGCAGATCCTGAAGCTGCTCAACTCCAAGAAGGACGAGTCCGAGCTCACCATGTGCTCGGATGTCGACCGCAACGACAAGTCGCGCGTCTGCGAGCCAGGCTCGGTGCGCGTCATCGGCCGCCGCCAGATCGAGATGTATTCGCGCCTGATCCACACCGTCGACCACATCGAAGGCCGGCTGCGCGAAGGCATGGACGCCTTCGACGCCTTCCTGTCGCACGCCTGGGCGGTCACCGTCACCGGCGCGCCGAAGCTCTGGGCCATGCGCTTCATCGAGCAGAACGAGAAGAGCCCGCGCGCCTGGTATGGTGGCGCCATCGGCATGGTCAATTTCAACGGCGACATGAACACTGGGCTGACGCTGCGCACCATCCGCATCAAGGACGGCATCGCCGAGGTGCGCGCCGGCGCCACACTGCTCTTCGACAGCGTGCCCGAGGAAGAAGAAGCCGAAACCGAACTGAAGGCATCCGCCATGCTCTCCGCCATCCGCGACGCCAAGACCGGCAACGCCACCGGAACCGAGCGCACCACCGCGCGCGTCGGCGACGGCGTCAACATCCTGCTCGTCGACCACGAGGACTCCTTCGTCCACACGCTGGCCAACTACTTCCGCCAGACCGGCGCCAATGTCTCCACCGTGCGCACGCCGGTGCCGGAGGAAGTCTTCGAGCGGCTGAAGCCCGATCTCGTCGTGCTGTCGCCTGGCCCCGGCACGCCGACAGATTTCGACTGCGCCGCCACCATTAAGAAAGCGCGCGCCCGCGACCTGCCGATCTTCGGCGTCTGCCTCGGCTTGCAGGCGCTGGCCGAAGCTTATGGCGGCGAATTGAGGCAGTTGCACATCCCCATGCATGGCAAGCCCTCGCGCATCCGCGTCTCGAAACCCGGCATCATCTTTTCTGGCCTGCCAAAGGAAGTGACCGTCGGCCGCTACCACTCGATCTTCGCCGATCCGGTGCGCCTGCCTGATGGCTTCGTGGTCACAGCCGAGACAGAGGACGGCATCATCATGGCCTTCGAGCACCCCAAAGAGCCGATCGCCGCGGTGCAGTTCCATCCGGAATCGATCATGACGCTCGGTCACAATGCTGGCATGCGCATCATTGAGAACATCGTCGCGCATCTGCCGCGCAAGGCCAAGGAAAAGGCCGCGTAGGGACGATGACCCAGGCGCGGGACACGACGACGGCCGCGGCGAAAGCCGCGACCAGGCAGAAGGTCGCCAGGCTCGCCTTCTGGTCGATCGTCGTCGCCTTCGCCGTGCTCGCCCTCAAGGTGGCCGCCTGGTACATCACGGGCTC
>NZ_RZRY01000823.1:0-2489 GCF_003998035.1 Mesorhizobium sp. M2A.F.Ca.ET.039.01.1.1
ATATATTACATCGAGATGGCCCGCGACACCGGCCGGCTGCCGGTCTTTGCGCTGTCGCCCTCGCAGGGCGACGTCGATATCCTGATCGCAGCCGAGCTGATGGAAGCCGGCCGCGCCATCATCCGCGGCTTCGTCACGCCCGAGCGCACGACGCTGATCACCTCCTCGCACCGCATCGCCGCCGTGTCGGAAAAGATCGAGCCGGGCGACGGCCGCGCCTCGTCGGAAAAGGTGCACGCGACGGCTGAGGCCGCGGCCAAGCGCTTCATCGCCTTCGACATGGAAAAGATCGCCGCCGACAATGGCACCATGATCTCGGCCAGCCTGCTCGGCGCGCTGGCCGGCTCGGATGCGCTGCCCTTCACCCGCGAAAGCTATGAGCAGGCGATCGGCGCCGGCGGTCGTGGCGTCAAGGCAAGCCTTGCCGCCTTCGGCGCGGCTTGTGACCGCGCGCGCGGCACCGCGGCCGCGCCAACAAGCGAGAAGGTGGCGAAGCCTGCCGTCGAACCCAAATCGACGGCAAGGGTCAGCGGTCCGGAAACTCTTCTGAAGGGCTGGCAGCAGCTCGCCGCCCGCGTCGCGTCGCTGCCGCAGCCCCTGCACGACATGGCCGCACGCGGCCTGAAGAAGGTCGTCGACTACCAGGACGTCGCCTATGGCGGCGAATATCTTCACCGGCTGGACAAGGCGGTGGCGCTGGACAATGCGGAGCGCGGCTATGCTCTGTCCACCGCCGCGGCAAAGCATCTCGCCAACGCCATGTGCTATGACGACATGATCCGCGTCGCCGATCTCAAGACGCGCTCGACCCGCGACAAGCGCGTGCGCAAGGAGGTCGGGGTGAAGGAAGGTTCGGTCCTGCAGGTCACCGAATATTTCCATCCGCGCATCGAGGAATTCTGCGGCACTATGCCGGCAAGCCTTGGCAGCTATATCGAGAGCCGGCCGAAACTCGCCGCCTTCCTCGACCGCCGCATCAATCGCGGCCGCCACATCCGCACCGACAGCTTTACCGGCTTCGCCATGCTCTGGTTCATCGGCGGCCTGCGCCGCTGGCGCCGCCGCCTGCTGCGCCACAAGGTCGAAGTCGAGCATCTCGAGCGCTGGTACGAATTGGCGCTCAGCCATGCGCGGCAGGACTACGCTTTGGCCACCGAAATCCTGAACTGCCGGCGGCTGATCAAGGGCTACAGCGACACCCATGCCCGTGCCCAGTCGAAATTCGACCGGGTGCTTTCGGCGCTGCCGATGCTCAAGGGCCGCGAAGACGCCGCCGACTGGCTACGCCTCCTGCGCGAGGCGGCGCTGAAGGACGAGAAGGGCGACATGCTGGACGGCGCGCTGAAGACGGTGGCGACGCTGGGCGAATAGCCCGGCTGCTCCATCGGGTTGCCGTCACGAAGGATGTCGGCAGCGCGAATGCTGGCGATGACGCTTCGGGGCACGGCTCGCGCCGAATGGCGCAGTCTATTCGGTGGCTTCCCGTCCCGAAATCTGCTCGACGAGGATCCGGAAAAAGACGTGCGGCATGTTATCCGAGGTGGGAGGCGTGACGGGCTTGAGCGCGCCGGGCTCCCACCAGTCGGTGTGCTTGCTCAACACTGCCCTCGCATGGTCGCACTGAACCTTATGGCCGATCCGGTCCGGCAGTTCCTCATAGCGGCCGTCGACGACCACGCTTTTCCACCCGCGCCCCTGTGTGCGTTCCGCCACTTGTACGCACACCAGGGGATTGGCCCGCATCCAGTCGACCTTCTTGCCGAGCAGCGAAAACGCATAGAGGTGGCTGTCGGCATAGGCGTAATTGAAGGGCACGACATAGGGTTGTCCGTCCTTGACGCATGCCAGATGTCCAGTGCGGTTCGCCGCCAGCAATTTCGTGCATTCCAAAGTGGAGAGCGTGCGGATCATCATCGCTATGAACTCCTGGTCTCAACTCGCCTCGGCCGGTCTCCGCCGATCGGCCTCTATCAACCTGGAGCCTAGAGCGGAGGACCTCGTGGCTCCTTGATATGGATCAATTTGATACTGGGCGGCGGCCGCGGCAATCCCATTTCAACGGCGCAACCGCGAGGCGACGCGTGCCGAACCGCCGCGGGGCGGTACCGTCGAAGGAGCTAACGAAGATGTGATCCACACCGCTCCGACGGAAATCGGCCTATCCTCCGTTTCACGCACGTAGGGTCGAATTACGGAGACAACGCATGTTCGCAAAATACTTTCTGTCCATCGCCCTGGCCGCCGGCACATTGACGCTGTCCGCCGTTGGCTCTGAGGCTATGCCGCTCGTCAAGCCAAGCGCATCTCCGCTGCCGATCGAGACCGTCGGCTGGCGCTGCGGCCCCGGTTGGCACATGAACCGCTGGGGCAGATGCGTGCCGAACGGCCGGGTAATCATCCGCCCGATGCATGTGCGCCACTGGCATCCCGGCTTCTGGTATCACGGCCGCTGGCATCACGGTTTTTGGAGCTGATGATCGCTCCCGGAT
>NZ_RZRY01000824.1:0-2489 GCF_003998035.1 Mesorhizobium sp. M2A.F.Ca.ET.039.01.1.1
TGACTTCGGAAGACTTGGTCGTGGCGCTGAGTTCCGGCGGCGGCTCGGCCCTGCTGCCGTCTCCCGCTCCCGGCCTGACGCTTGCCGACGAGATCGCCGTCAACGAGGCGCTGCTTGCCTCCGGCGCGCCGATCGCGGCGATGAACACCATCCGCAAGCATGTCTCGACCATCAAGGGCGGACGCCTGGCTGCCGCGGCGCATCCGGCGCGGGTCGTGTCGCTGGTCGTCTCCGACATCCCCGGCGACAACCCGGCGCTGGTCGCCTCGGGGCCGACCGTTCCCGACACCGGCAGCCGTCAGGATGCACTGGCCTCGATCGCCGCTTATGGCATGAAGCTGCCGGCCTCGGTCATGGCCCATATCCAGTCGCCCGACGCCGATGCTCCGCGTCCCGGCGATCCGCGCTTTGCCGGCAATGAGGTGCACCTGACCGCCTCGGCCGGCGTCTCGCTGGAAGCTGCCGCCGCCGAAGCGAAGCGGCAAGGCATCGAGACGGTCATCCTGTCGGATGCCATCGAGGGCGAGGCGCGCGAGGTCGGAGGCGTCCACGCCGCGATCGCGCGCGAGGTGGCGACGCGCAACCGCCCTTTCAAGAAGCCCGTGCTGATCCTGTCCGGTGGCGAGACCACCGTCACCTTGCGGGCCAAGGGGAAGGGCGGCCGCAATTCCGAATTCCTGCTCGCCTTCGCCATCGGTATCGACGGTGTCGAGTGCATTCATGCCCTTGCTGCCGACACCGACGGCATAGACGGCTCGGAGAACAATGCCGGCGCCTTCGCCGACGGCTCGACCGTGGCGCGCATGCGCGCGGCAGGCGTCGACGCCAAGGCAATGCTCGCCGGTAACAACGCCTGGACGGCATTTAATGCGGTTGGAGATTTGTTCGTGCCGGGGCCGACGGGGACGAACGTGAACGATCTGAGGGCGATTCTGGTTAGGTAGCGCGGAGCCCCACAGAGCTCGTCATTCTAGGGCGGAGCAAGGAGCGAAGCGACGCGCGTAGACCCTAGAATCCATGCCGTGACCTTAGCCGAAGAGTGCAGCAGAGCAGAATTCTGCACCGTCGCGGCGCGTTTAAGTCACGGCATGGATCCTCGGGTCTGCGCTGCGTCGCTTCGCTCCTTGCTCCGCCCGTGGATGACGAAGCGGTGGGGCGTCTCCGCTAATCTCCAAGGCCGCACACCCCGCAACAGCATCATCCGGTGCGTAGAACGATCAAGCCCCCATCAGCTGCTTGACCTTCCGCATATCCTGCAAGAACCGCTCCCTCTCGGCCTCCTTGTCCTCCTGCTCCCGGATGCGCAGGATGAAGGAGGGGTGGATCGTCAGGAACACCCGCAAGCCATCCTCGCGCTCGACAACGTCGCCGCGCATCTTGGTGATCGGCACCGCCTTGCCGAGCAGCGATTGCGCCGCCGTCGCGCCGAGCGCCACAACGAGGTTAGGCTTGACCAGGTCAAGCTCCTTGTCCAGCCACCAGCGGCAGGCCTGGATCTCACCGGCATTGGGCTTGGAGTGGATGCGCCTTTTGCCGCGCGGCTCGAATTTGAAGTGTTTCACCGCATTGGTCACATAGACCTTGTGGCGATCGATCGCGGCGTCGTCCAGGATGCTGTCGAACACCTTGCCCGCCGGCCCGACGAACGGCTTGCCGGCCAGGTCCTCTTGGTCGCCAGGCTGCTCGCCGACGAAGATCACGTCGGCATTTTCTGGCCCTTCGCCGAAGACGGTCTGCGTCGCATCGCGCCACAACGGGCAGCGGCGGCAGCCTTTCGCCTCCTCGCGCAGCTCCGGAATATCGTCGGCCTCAGGCGCCGCCACATCGGACGGCTCGGGCGTGGGCCAGTGCTTGGCCTTCACCTTGGCATGATGCGGTGCTGGGCTGGTTGGCATCCGGGCGATCATGTCTGACGCGGCTTTGTCCGCTCCTGCTATCAAATCTGGAATGAGCGAGGCCTCGGGAAGGTTCCGCCAATATTTCTTCGGCATCTCCTTCTGCATCGCCTTCACCTTGAGGCGGGCCGGGTTGAAGATGTTTTCGAAATAGGTCCGCCACAACGCCTCGGCATCGTCTTCCGCCGGCGCGTCGCGCTTGGCCGCACCCGGCCCCATCGCCAGCCTCTCGCCGTCCCAGTCGGCCGAGGCATGCGGGGTCAGGATCGTCCAGCGCATGCCAGTGAAACGACGCACGAAGAAATCGGCATTGCGCTCGACGATGTAATGGTCGGGCTCGAACCATGCGACATAACGCTCGTCCGGGCCTTCGCCGATTTTTCGGAAGCGCACGAAGGCGCGCATCTTGTGGATGTCGCGGTGCACGGCCTTCTCCATCGCCTCCAGCCGCCGGATATCGGGATCGGTGGCGATCGAAAGCAGCTTCGGCTCCGAGCGCAATCGCCAGAGCAGCCGGTAGAGAAAGCCGAAGCGCTCGGGGTCGCAATGGCAGATCACCGTCTCGGCTCGCTCGATGAAGTCGCGCGGCACGAC
>NZ_RZRY01000825.1:0-2487 GCF_003998035.1 Mesorhizobium sp. M2A.F.Ca.ET.039.01.1.1
GCCACACCATCCGCGGCTGCGCAAATATGAGAACGACCATACCAAGGCGTGGTCAAAGGCGATCGACGCCGCCGACGCCTTCGTGTTCGTGGCGCCGGAGTATAACTACTTCGTGGCGCCCGCGATCGTGAACGCCATCGACTATCTGCTGCATGAGTGGCGCTACAAGCCCGCGGCGATCTTCAGCTATGGCGGCGTATCCGGCGGATTGCGCGCCGCGCAATCGCTGAAGCCGCTGCTCACCTCGGTCGGCGTCATGCCGATCCCGGAGGGGGTGGCGCTACCGGCCTATGCGAGCCTGCTCGATGAGAAGCGCGCCTATCATCCGAGCGAGCAAGTGCAGGGCGGAGCGAAGACAATGCTGGACGAGTTGTTCCGCTGGAGCGGGGCGCTGAAGACGCTGCGCGCGGCCGAATAGGCACGAAAGCTTCCCAGCAAGGCAATTATCAGGCTGCGCTTAGGCGCGGCCTTTTGCGTTTCATCGACCCCTTTCGGCCGAACGCCGGGACCGTATCAGCGCGGGCGTGGAAGCACCTTGCCGCCAAGCCGGCAAAATGCCCGCAAACCTTGGAAAATCCGCCATTTGCGCCTATATCTAGGACATCAAAACGGCGCGATTCGCGGCCATTTTTCGGCGCCGGACCAGCGACATCAATCAGACAGGTTTTCATGAGCGATCAGACCGAAAGCGCCATTGGCGCGCAAGCCGAGTACGGCGCCGATTCCATCAAGGTTTTGAAGGGGTTGGACGCGGTGCGCAAGCGTCCGGGCATGTATATCGGCGACACAGACGACGGCTCGGGCCTGCATCACATGGTCTATGAGGTGGTTGACAACGCCATCGACGAGGCGCTTGCCGGCCACGCCGACCTCGTCTCGGTGACGCTCAACCCCGACGGTTCCGTCACCGTCATCGACAATGGCCGCGGGATTCCGACCGATATCCACCCCTCGGAGGGTGTTTCGGCGGCCGAAGTGATCATGACGCAGCTGCATGCCGGCGGCAAATTCGACCAGAACTCCTATAAAGTGTCCGGCGGCCTGCATGGCGTCGGCGTCTCGGTGGTCAACGCGCTTTCCGCCTGGCTCAAGCTCAAGATCCGCCGCAACGGCGAGATTTTCGAGATGAGCTTCACGCATGGCAATGCCGACGCGCCGCTGAAGGTGACCGGCAGCTACGTGCAGGACAAGCAGCCCGGCACCTATGAAGGCCGCAGCGGCAGCGAGATCACCTTCTTCCCGTCGGCCGAGACCTTCACCATGGTCGAGTTCGACTACAACACGCTGGAGCACCGGCTGCGCGAGCTCGCCTTCCTCAATTCCGGCGTGCGCATCGTGCTGACCGATGCGCGCCATGCCGACCTTGTGCGCCATGAGCTTCATTATGACGGCGGGCTGGAAGAGTTCGTCAAATATCTCGACCGGGTGAAGAAGCCGCTGATCGAGGCGCCGATCGCCATCCGCGCCGAGCGCGACGGCATCACCGTCGAAGTCGCGATGTGGTGGAACGACAGCTACCACGAGAATGTGCTGGCCTTCACCAACAACATCCCGCAGCGCGACGGCGGCACACATCTGGCCGGCTTCCGCGCGGCGCTGACCAGGCAGATCACCGGCTATGGCGAGTCTTCCGGCCAGACCAAGAAGGAAAAGGTCTCGCTGACCGGCGACGACTGCCGCGAAGGCCTGACCGCTGTTCTCTCGGTCAAGGTGCCCGACCCGAAATTCTCCTCGCAGACCAAGGACAAGCTGGTCTCGTCCGAGGTTCGCCCGGTGGTGGAGAGCCTGGTCAACGAGGCGCTGGGTACCTGGCTGGAAGAGCATCCGAGCGAAGGCAGGGTCGTGGTCGAGAAGGTGATCCAGGCGGCCGCTGCGCGCGAAGCCGCGCGCAAGGCGCGCGACATCACGCGCAAGAGCACGCTCGGCGTCACCTCGCTGCCCGGCAAACTCGCCGACTGCCAGGAGCGCGATCCGGCCAAGTCGGAAATCTTCATCGTCGAGGGTGACTCCGCCGGCGGCTCGGCCAAGGGCGGGCGCTCGCGCCAGAACCAGGCGATCCTGCCGCTGCGCGGCAAGATCCTCAATGTCGAGCGCGCCCGCTTCGACCGCATGCTCTCCTCCGACATGATCGGCACGCTGATCACCGCGCTCGGCACCTCGATCGGCAAGGACGAGTTCAATGCCGACAAGCTGCGCTATCACAAGATCATCCTGATGACGGACGCCGACGTCGACGGCGCCCACATCCGCACGCTGCTGCTCACCTTCTTCTTCCGGCAGATGCCGGAGCTGATCGAGCGCGGCCATCTCTACATCGCCCAGCCGCCGCTCTACAAAGTGACGCGGGGCAAGAGCTCGCAATATCTCAAGGACGAGAGCGCCTATGAGGAATATCTGATCGGCTCCGGGCTGGATGAGGCCTCGCTGGTGCTCGCCTCCGGCGAGGTGCGGACCGGGCAGGACCTGCGCAGCTCCGTAGACGACGCG
>NZ_RZRY01000826.1:0-2470 GCF_003998035.1 Mesorhizobium sp. M2A.F.Ca.ET.039.01.1.1
GATCTGCTCCTTGAGCTGGTCGATGCGGGTCACCGTGTCGCCGAGCGACACGCCCTGCGGCAGGTTGTAGGAGATCGTCACCGCCGGCAGCTGTCCGAGCTGGTTGATCGTCAGGGCGCCGGCCGTGCGGTCGACGCGGGCGAAGGCGCCCAGCGGCACCAGAGTCCCGCTCGACGTCCGCATCTGGATGGCCAGCATGTGTTCCGGCGACCATTCGATCTTGGGGTCGAGCTCGGTGATGACCTCATAGCTGTCGGCCGAACCGAAGATCGTCGAGACCTGGTCGGTACCGAAGCCGCCATAAAGCGCCGAGCGCAGCGTGTCGGTGTCGATGCCGAGCTGGGCGGCCTTGTCGCGGTCGATCACGAGCGATGCCTGCAAGGCATTGTTCTGCAGGTCGCTGGTGACGTCGGTGAACATGGTGTGGTCCGCGGCCATGGCATCATTAAGCTTTTGTGCCCAGACGTCGGTCTGCTTGGTATCGAGCCCCTGAACCACGAGTTGGTAGGCGCTGGCGGACGACCGCGAGCCGAGCCGCAGGTTCTGCACCGGCTGCATGTAGGTCTCGATGCCCGCCACGCCGGCCAGCTGGCGTCTCAGATCCGCAAGCACCTTCTCGATGTTGGGGCGCTGGTCCTTGCCCTTGAGCTGGACGAAAAGCTGGCCCTGGTTGAGCGCGTTGTTGCCGCTGCCGGCCGACCAGGCCACATGGTCGACATAGGGCGACTTCGAGAACACGCTGGCCACCTGCCCCTGCAGCTTCGCCATGGCGTCGAACGAGATGTCCTGGCGCGCCATGGTGGTGACCGATATCTGGCCGATATCTTCCTGCGGGAAGAAGCCCTTCGGCGAAACCTGGATCACCCACACCGACGCCGCGGCAGTGGTGATGAAGACCAGGAAAATCAGGAAGGTGTGGCGCAGGCAGAAGCTCAAGAGCCAGTCATAGGCACGGGTGACGATGTCATGCCTGCCGGCGCTATGCGCCTCGCGATCCGCCTTCGTCACCGACAACAGCCGCGAGCAAAGCATCGGCGTCAGCGTCAGCGAGACGAACATCGAGGCCAGGATGGCGACGGTCACCACGACGGCGAATTCGTTGAAGATGCGGCCGATGACGCCGCCCATCAAAAGCACCGGAATGAACACCGCCACCAGCGAGATCGAGATCGAGATGATGGTGAAGCCGATCTCGCGCGCGCCCTTCAGCGAGGCGTCGAAGGCCGACAGCCCGTCCTCTTCCATGTGGCGGAAGATGTTTTCGAGCATGACGATGGCGTCGTCGACGACGAGGCCGACGGCCAAGGTCAGTCCCATCAGCGAGATGTTGTCGATGGAAAAGCCGAACAGGAACATCGCGCCAAGCGTGGCGATCAGCGAGATCGGCACCGCCACCGCCGGGATGATCGTCGCCGTCACCCGGCGCAGGAAGACGAAGATCACCATCACGACGAGCGCGATGGTCAGGAGCAGCGTGAACTGAACGTCGTCGACGGCCTGGCGGATCGAGGTCGAGCGGTCGTTGAGCAGCTTGATCTGGGCGGCGGCCGGCATCTGGTCCTGGAAGGACGGCAGCATCGCCTTGACCTTGTCGACGACATCGACGGTGTTGGCATCGGGCTGGCGCTGCACCGCCATGATGATCGCGCGGGTGCCGTCATACCAGCTCGCCGTCGTCGTGGTCTGCACGGAATCGACGACGCGGGTCACCTCGCCCAGCCGCACCGGATGGCCGTTCTTCGTGGCGATGATGAGGTTGGAGAAACCGGCGGCACTGGTCAGCTGCGTGTTGGCGGTGATCGTCAACTGCTGCTTGTTGTTCTGCAGCACGCCGAGCGGCGTGTTGCTGTTGGCCGAGGCGATCGCCGCCTGCAGCTGATCGATCGAGATGCCGCGCGCGGCAAGCGCGGACGGATCGATCTGGATGCGCACCGCGTATTTCTGCTGGCCGAAGATCGACACCTGGGCCACGCCGTCGATGGTCGACAGCGAAGGCGAGATGACGTTTTCCGCGAAGGCGTCGAGATCGGTCAGCGGGACCGTGCCGCTGACCAGCGACATCAGAAGGATCGGCGCGTCGGCCGGATTGACCTTGCGATAGCTCGGCGGCGAGGTCATTTCCGGCGGCAGCGATCTTTGCGTTCGCGCGATTGCCGCCTGCACGTCGGCGGCGGCGGCATCGATGTCGCGGTTCAGCACGAACTGGATGGCGATCGAGGTCTGGCCGAGCGAATTGGTGGTCGAGATCGAATCGATGCCGGCGATCGTCGCGAATTGCTTGATCAGCGGCGTCGCCACCGATGTCGCCATCGTCTCCGGCGACGCGCCGGGCAGGCTGGCCGAAACATTGACCACCGGAAACTCGGCGCTCGGCAGCGCCGCCACCGGCAGGAACTTGTAGGCAAAGATACCGCCCAGAATGAGGGCGAACGACATCAGCAGCGTGGCGACGGGCCTGCGAATGCAGAAT
>NZ_RZRY01000827.1:0-2462 GCF_003998035.1 Mesorhizobium sp. M2A.F.Ca.ET.039.01.1.1
GTTCAAAGCCGTCATCGTCGCCTCGCCCACCTATGTCGGAAAGCATGGCCGCCCGCGCGCCGTGGCCGATCTCGCCGATCACAACTGCATCGGCTACCGGCTGGTTCGGTCCGGCGCGCTGTACCGCTGGGACCTGAATGACAACGACAAGGATGTCGTTGTCGAGACACGCGGCACGGCCATCGTCACGGATTCGCTTGGCGCCATCGATCTGGCGCTGGCCGGCGTCGGGCTCGCCTACGTTTTCGAGCCGCTGGTGCGCGCCGACCTTGCAGCCGGCCGCCTCGTCCAGATCCTGCCGGATACGGCGATCGAGGAGCCGGGCCTCTTCCTCTATTTTCCGCGCCGCGCGTCGATGGCGCCGAAGCTCAGGGCCTTTATCGACATCGCACAAGAAATCGGCCGAGCATCCATGCGGACACCCGGCCGAGTTGCCTGAGCTCGTGAGCTCTTCACCTTAAGGGAAACGCGATGCGCTCCCCTTGGATCGGAGCTATTTCTTGACCGCTGCCGCGACTTCCGCCGCGAAATCGGTCGTTTCCTTCTCGATGCCCTCGCCCAGCGCGTAACGCAGATAGGCGGTGATCTTCGCCGGAGCGCCGATCTCCTTCTCGGCATCCTTCAGCGCCTTCTCGACGGTGATGTCGGGATTGAGCACGAAGGCCTGCTTCAAAAGCACGACCTCTTCATAGAACTTGCGCAGGCGACCCTCGACCATCTTCTCGATGATGGCTTCCGGCTTGCCCGACTGGCGCGCCTGATCGGAGAAGATCGCCTTCTCGCGCTCGACGAGCGCCGGGTCGACTTCCTCGGCGGTCAGCGCGACCGGGTTGCTGGCGGCGACATGCATCGCGACCTGGCGGGCAAAGGCGTTGGCGGCATGCTCGTTGCCGGTGGTCTCGATGGCCACCAGCACGCCGAGCTTGCCGAGACCGTCGGCAACCGCGTTATGGACATAGGTCGCCACCACGCCATGCGGTACGGTGAGCTTGGCCGAACGGCGGAAACCCATGTTCTCGCCGATGGTGCCGACAGCGTCCTTGATGGTGTCGGTGACCGACTTGTCGGAGCCCGGATACTTCGCGGCGGCGACCGCCTCCGTCGTGCCATAGGCGAGCGCGACCTTGGCGACGTTGGCGACGATCTCCTGGAAGGCAGCATTGCGGGCAACGAAGTCGGTCTCGGAATTGACCTCGACGACCGCAGCTTCACGCACGCCGGCATCGACACCGATCAGGCCCTCGGCGGCGGTGCGCCCGGCCTTCTTGTCGGCCTTCGAGATACCCTTCTTGCGCAGCCAGTCGACGGCCGCTTCCATATCGCCGTTGGTCTCGTTCAACGCCGCCTTGCAGTCCATCATGCCCGCGCCGGTCAAGTCGCGGAGTTCTTTGACCTGTGCAGCCGAAATCGTCATTGTCGCCTCTTTGTTTCAAATGCGCCGACGCACCAACCGGGACTCGGGTGATGCGCTCGGCAAAAGCGCTTTAGCGCGCCAACTTATTGGAAAGATGAAGGCCGGGTTCCGGCCTTCGATATCAAGCTTCCGGAGCTTCGCTGGCCGGAGCGTCAAGCGCCGGCTCGACCGGAGCCTCGGCCGAAGCGCCGATGTCGACGCCGAGCGCGCCCTGCTGGCGGGCGATGCCGTCGATGGCAGCCTTGGCGATCAGGTCGCAATAGAGCTGGATGGCGCGGGCCGCGTCGTCATTGCCGGGGATCGGGAAGTCGATCTTGTCCGGATCGCAGTTCGAATCGATGATGGCCACGACCGGAATGCCCAGGCGCTTGGCCTCGAGGATGGCGATCGCTTCCTTGTTGGTGTCGATGACGAACATCAGGTCCGGCGTCGAGCCCATGTCCTTGATGCCGCCGAGAGCCTTGTTGAGCTTCTCGCGTTCGCGGTCGAGGTTCAGTCGCTCCTTCTTGGTGAGGCCCTGGGCCTCGCCGGCCAGCGTCTCGTCGAGCTTGCGCAGGCGCTGGATCGAATTCGAGATCGTCTTCCAGTTGGTGAGCATGCCGCCCAGCCAGCGGGAGTTGACATAGTACTGGGCCGAACGCTGCGCGGCGTCGGCGACAATGTCGGAGGCCTGGCGCTTGGTGCCGACGAACAGCACGCGGCCGCCCTTGGCGACGGTGTCGGACACCTGCTTCAAGGCCTGGTTCAACAGCGGCACCGTCTGCGACAGGTCGATGATGTGGATATTGTTGCGGGCGCCATAGATGTAGGGCGCCATCTTCGGGTTCCAGCGATGGGTCTGGTGGCCGAAGTGAACACCAGCTTCCAAAAGCTGGCGCATGCTGAAATCTGGCAGAGCCATTCTTTAGTTCCTTTCCGGTTGGCCTCCACGGACACAGGCATTTCGGACGGAATGTCCTGATGCCACCGGAGGTTTCAGCCGGATTTCTCCCGGGCAGACACCAAAGTCCGTGTGTGGAATGAGCGCGGATATAGAGGGGAAGTCCCT
>NZ_RZRY01000828.1:0-2458 GCF_003998035.1 Mesorhizobium sp. M2A.F.Ca.ET.039.01.1.1
AACCGACCCTGCCTAGAGCAGCCAAAATTGTCGTTCGGGAACCTAGAACATGAAATTCGCCTACCTGCAGGAACCACCCTTCTGCTTCACCGACGCATCGGGCTCGGTCGTCGGCTGCGACGTGGAACTCGCCAAGCGGATATGCCAGATGCTCGGGCTGGGCGAGTTTTCGCCCGTCGAAGCCGAGTTCGCTGAACTGCTTCCCGGGCTGGTGGACAACCGATGGGACATGACGACGGGCCTGTTCATCTCGGACGAGCGCAAAAGGCTCGTTGAGTTTACGCGCCCGATCTGGTCGCTGCCTGACGGACTGATGGTGGCGAAGAACAATCCGTTGGGGCTGGAGGGCTACCGCTCGCTTGCCCTGCACCCTTCAGCGGTACTTGCAGTGATATCGGACCAGGTTCAGCATCAAACCGCGTTGCAGAATGGCGTTCCGCCCAATCGGGTCAGGATATTTGCGACGCAGGCTCAGGCGGCGGGGGCCGTGGCGAAGGATATGGCGCAGGCCTATGCCAGCGTCGACATGGCGCATCGCGGCTACATTGCCCAGCGCCCCGACGAGCGGCTCGATGTCGTCGAGGTTCCCGCATCGGAGAAGCGGCCGGCCGCCGGCGCGTTCGCATTGGCCAAGGGCAATGCCGCGTTGCGCGAGCGGATCGATCGGTGCCTGAGCGATCTGCTCGGAAGTGCGTGGCACCGGAAGATGATGAGCGAATGTGGTTTTTCCGACGACGATGTCGACCGACTGTTGTGAGCCGGCCGAAACCGTCAAAGCTTGATCACATATTCCTTGCGCGTCGTCTCGAGCACTTCCCAGGTGCCCTTGAAGCCCGGCCTGAGCACGAAGCTGTCGCCGGCCCGCACGGTGCGCGCCTCGCCGCCGTCTTCGGCGATCACCGAGACGCCGGACAGGATGTGGCAGAATTCCCATTCGTCGTAGGAGATGCGCCATTTGCCCGGCGTCGCCTCCCAGATCCCGGCATAGAGGCCGCCGTCGCGCTCCTCGACATTCCAGGTGCGGAATTTCGGATCGCCCGAGATCACCCGGTCCGGGGCCGGCGCACCGGCCTCCGGCTCGACGCTGTCGACACTGACCGCAAGAAAGGCAGACATATCAGACCTTGCTCAACGCCTGCTCAAGATCGGCGACGATGTCGTTGACGTCCTCGATGCCGATCGACAGCCGCACCGTATCCGGCCCGGCGCCGGCCGTGACCTTCTGCTCGTCGGAGAGCTGGCGGTGCGTGGTCGAGGCCGGATGGATGACCAGCGACTTGGTGTCGCCGACATTGGCGAGGTGCGAGAACAATTCCAGCGCCTCGACGAATTTGACACCGGCCTCGTAACCGCCCTTGAGGCCGAATGTGAAGACCGCGCCGGCGCCCTGCGGCGAATATTTCTTCTGCAGCGCGTTGTTCTTGTCGCTGGGCAGTCCGGGATAATTCACCCAGGCGACCTTGGGATGGTTGGAGAGCCAGCCGGCGACGCTCGCGGCGTTGTCGCAATGGCGCTGCATCCTGAGCGGCAGCGTCTCCAGGCCGGTCAGGATCAGGAAGGCGTTGAAGGGCGAGATCGCCGGTCCGAGATCGCGCAGGCCAAGCACGCGCGCTGCGATGGCGAAAGCGAAATTGCCAAAAGTCTCGTGCAGGACGAGCCCGCCATATTCGGGGCGCGGCTCCGACAGCATCGGGTATTTGCCCGACTTCGACCAGTCGAACGTGCCGCCGTCGACGATGACGCCGCCGATCGAATTGCCGTGGCCGCCGATGAATTTTGTCAGCGAATGGACGACGATGTCGGCACCGTGTTCGATCGGCCGCACCAGATAGGGCGAAGCCAGCGTGTTGTCGACGATCAATGGCAGGCCATGCTTGCGGGCGATGTCGCCGATCTTCTCGATGTCGACGAAAACGCCGCCAGGATTGGCGAGGCTTTCGATGAAGATCGCCTTGGTTCTGTCGTCGATCTGGTTCTCGAAGGTCGAGAGGTCGTTGACGTCGGCCCAGCGCACTTCCCAGCCATAATTCTTGAAGGCGTGGCCGAACTGGTTGATCGAACCGCCATAGAGCTTGTTGGCGGCGATGAAATTGTCGCCCGGCTGCATCAGGTTGTGAAACACGATTACCTGCGCGGCATGGCCGGAGGCGACGGCAAGTGCGGCGGTGCCGCCTTCCAGCGCGGCGACGCGCTCCTCGAGCACCGCCTGCGTCGGGTTCATGATGCGGGTGTAGATATTGCCGAAGGCCTTCAGCCCAAACAGCGAAGCGGCATGGTCGGCATCGTCGAAGACAAAGGAGGTGGTTTGATAGATCGGCGTGGCCCTGGCGCCGGTCGCCGGATCGGGCTTGGCGCCGGCATGAACGGCCAAGGTGTTGAAACCGGGCGTACGGGTCATCTAAATCTTCCTCTCCTGATCTTCGAAAAAACGCCGGGCATTCTTGGCGAAGCCCGGGTT
>NZ_RZRY01000829.1:0-2450 GCF_003998035.1 Mesorhizobium sp. M2A.F.Ca.ET.039.01.1.1
CTGGATGATCTTGGCGGCGATGGTTTCACCCTTGTGGTTGTCGATGGAGGTTTTCAGCGGGCTGATGAGGCCTTCGGCGCCAAGCTCGACGATCCGCTTCTGATCGATGTCGAGATGTTCGAGCGCCCACTGGCCTTCGGCGGCGGTCAATGGCCTGTTGCCGAACTTCTTATGCCAGGTGCGCAGCGCCTCGACGAAGGTGATGGCTTCGATCACGCCGTAATTGTAGTAAACCGTGCCGAACTTCGAATTGTCCTTCAGGTCGGACTTGCCCTTGTCGAGGATGTCCGCCTTGAGCGTCTTCAAGATGCCGTAGTCGGTGCCCGGCGGGAAGACGGAGACGGCGAGGTAGCCGTTAGCGACAGCACCCGCCGGGCGAGCGTCGTCTTCCGAACCGCTCCAGATATCGCCGATGATGCGATCGGCGGGGAAGCCGACGCGCGCCGCGGTCTTGATCGCCACCGGCGTCATGACGCCCCAGCCGCGCAGAAAGACCCAGTCGGCGTTTGCACGACGGATCTGCTGCCACTGTGTCTGCTGCTGTTCGCCGGGATGCGGAACCGGAATCTGGATGTCTTCGAAGCCATATTTCTTGGAGAGGATGCCAAGCGGCTCGATCGTGTCGCGGCCATAGCCGCTATCGTGATAGAGCGTCGCGATCTTCAGCCCCTTGAGCTTGTCATAGCCGCCCGCCTGCTGGGCGATATAGTCGACGATGATCTGGGCTTCGCTCCAATAGTCGAACACCAACGGGTACTGGTAGGGAAAGACGTGACCATCGGTGGCGATGTTCTGGCCACCGCCGGGGCTGACGATCGGGATCTTGTCGACGCGAGCCTTGTCGGTGAGCGCGACGTCGAGACCGCTCGAGTGCGGATAGATTGCCGCCGTCAGCGCGCCGTTATAGCCGTTCTTGTAGCGTTCGTAGCATTCGATGCCGCGCTCGATCGTGTAGGCCGTCTCGCATTCCTGCACCAGGATCTTGACGCCATCGACGCCGCCCTCGACCTCATTGATGTAGCGGAGATAGTCGATATTGCCGGCACCGAACGGGATGAACGACGGAGCATAGGGTCCGGTGCGGTAGGTAAACAGCGGATAGAGCTGTTGGCCCGTGCCGTCCTCGGCGAAGGACGCGCTGCTCATGAGCGTGACAGCCATCGCGGCAGCCGCCGCCAGCGACATGGTCTTGGTTAGCAATGACATTGTGCAACCCTTGTTTGAGTGGTTTGGAGAAAGTGACGACCAATGCTTGGGAGGAGGCGAAAGACCTGGCGCCGAGGTGTTTCGTCTGTCTGGGTTCAGTTGGATGATCGTGCTCGCGAGCGAAGGGCTTCCAAGCCGCGCCTCCCCAGGCTCGACAAACCATCCGGTTCCTTGATCAAGAGCACGATGATGATCGTGCCGAAGATGATGTGCTGCAGGTTTGCCAGCGCGCCCTGATCGCCGAGAAATGACAAGTCGATGATCAATGACAGCCGGTCGAGCAGGATCGGCGTCAGCACGATGAAGGCGGCACCGAGAAAATTGCCGAAGATGGTTGCCACGCCACCGATGATGACGATGAACAGGATCTGGAACGACTTATCGAGGTTGAACGCATGCGCGTCCGAGGTGCCAAGATATCCGAAGGCCCAGAGAGCGCCGGCGATGCCAAGGAAAAACGAGCTTATCCCGAAGGATAAAAGTTTGCGGCGCGCCACGCGGATGCCGATGACCGAGGCAGCGACATCCATGTCGCGGATCGCCATCCACTCGCGGCCGACACGGCTTTTGACGCTGGCGAAGGCCAGCGCGATGAGCAACACCGTGGTTGCGATCACCAGATAGTAGCGGCCGGTGGCCGACTGGAGGTCGTAGTCGAGGATCTGCAGTCGAGGCGCCGAGATGATCAGCGACTGGCTGTCATTCGAAAACCAGCTGAAATTGGTGAACAGCCATTCGAACAGGAACTGGGCGCCCAGCGTCGAAGCGCCGAGATAGAAGCCCTTGATGCGCAGCGACGGCAGCCCGAAGATGACGCCGGCAACCGCCGCGATCAGGCCGGCAAGGATCAGGACGACCGGCAGTGGCAAGAACGGCGCACGCAGCAGCAAATTATAGGTCGAGAAAGCGCCGATCGACATGAAGGCAGCCGAACCAATCGACACGAGCCCGGTATAGCCCATCAGCAGGTTCAGGCCGATCCCGGCAAGCCCCATGATCACTGTCGGGATGATGATCGAGCTCAGCCAGTAGTCGTCGGCAAGAGCCGGCACCGCGAAGGCGGCGATCAGCCCAGCAACGATGGCGATGGTGACAACGCCAAAGGCAGGCTGGCGGAGCGGCTTGGACGGGGCTGATTCCTGCAACGTGGTCACGATCAGACCCTTTCGATTTCGCGGTCGCCGAACAGGCCGGCCGGACGCGCCAGCAGGAAGCCGACAGCGAGGATGTAGGCAAACCAGGTG
>NZ_RZRY01000082.1:0-15002 GCF_003998035.1 Mesorhizobium sp. M2A.F.Ca.ET.039.01.1.1
CGCGGCGATCGACGCGGCTGTGTTCGACAAGACCGGGACGCTCACTCTGGGGCTGCCCAGGCTCGTCAATGCGGCGTCGATCGATCCGGCCATGCTGGCGATCGCGGCAGATCTGGCGGCGCATTCCCGGCACCCGTTCTCGAAGGCGCTGGCGGCCTATGGCAGCGTTCGCGATCGAACCCAATTCGACCGCGTGCAGGAGGAGCCGGGCTTCGGCATCGAAGCGTCCGCGGGCGGCGATATCTGGCGCCTTGGCCGGCGCGGCTGGGCCGGATGGAAGGCCCGCACCGGCGGTGAAGGGCGGTATGGCGGCCTTGGCGGCACGGTCCTCGCGAAGAATGGCAGGATCGTCGCATGCTTCGCCTTCGAGGATGCCACGCGCGCCGATGCGAAGGCGACGGTGGAACGGTTGAAGGACGCCGGCATCTCGGTCGAGATGCTTTCCGGCGACACCGCGAGAGCCTGCGGCGAGGCGGCGGGAGCCTTGGGCATCGAGAATTTCGTGCCGGCCCTGCTGCCATCGGGCAAGGTCGAGAGGATCGAGGCGCTGGCTCGCGCCGGTCACAAGGTGCTGATGGTGGGCGACGGCCTCAACGACACGCCGGCGCTCGGCGCCGCGCATGTCTCGATGGCTCCGGCGACCGCGGCCGACATCGGCCGCCAGGCCGCGGATTTCGTCTTCCTGCGCGAGAGCCTGCTGGCGGTACCGCTCGCCCTGGATGTTTCGCGCAAGGCAGGCCGGCTCATCCGCCAGAACATCGCAATCGCGATCATCTACAACGCGTTCGCCGTGCCGATCGCCATCCTCGGACATGTGACGCCGCTGATTGCGGCGATCGCGATGAGCGCTTCCTCGCTGATCGTGATCGCAAATGCGATGCGGCTTCAGACGACGGCGAAAGCGGCTCCTGAAGCCGCTCCCGCCAGGCGCCGCAGCGACGCCATCGAAGCGGCGCACCCATGACCACGCTCGTCTATCTCATTCCAGTGGCCCTGTTCCTCGGCGCTCTCGGTCTGTCCGGCTTCCTGTGGGCCTTGCGCAGTGGCCAATACGAGGATCTCGACGGAGCCGCCGAGCGGATACTGATCGAACCCGATACGCGAGACAAGGAAGCCCCGCGATCAAACTGACGTAGATCAAGGCGGCGTTGCCGCCGACGTCCGAGAGTAAGGCTGACGATAGCGGGAGACTTCGATGCAGGCTCGGGACATCATGACGACGCCGGTGGTCACAATCGCCACCTCTGCCTCGGTCGCCGAAGCGGCCGATCTGATGCTGACCAGGAACATCCGCTGCCTGCCGGTCGTGGGAGACGACGGATCGCTGGCTGGCATCATCAGCGAAGGCGATTTCCTGCGCCGGGGCGAACTTGGCACCAGACGGGCGCGGCCTCGCTGGCTGGAGTTTCTTGCCGGTCCAGGCAAGCTCGCCGACGAGTATGTCCGTTCGAGCGGCCGCCGGGTGGCCGAGGTCATGACCGCCGGCGTCGTTTCGGCAGCGCCAGGCGCTTCGCTTGCCGAGGTCGTCGAGCTCATGGCAACCCACGACATCAAGAATGTGCCTGTCCTTGACGCGGACAAGATCGTCGGCATCGTCAGCCGCTCCGATCTGATGCGCATCATGCTCCGCACTCTGCCCAAATCAGGTTCTGCGACTGTCGACGACGAGGTCATCCGCAGGAACATTCTTGCCGAGCTGCGGGGGCAGTCCTGGAGCGTCGGCGGCGACCTTATCGGCGTCACCGTCGACAAGGGAGACGTTGAGCTGAGCGGCGCCATCTTCGACGAACGCCAGCGAAAAGCTGCCGTGGTTGCGGCCGAGAACGTTGCCGGGGTCAAGAAGGTCACGGACAAGCTCTTTTGCGCCGGGCCATTCTCGGTGGTGCTTGTCTCCTGAAGACCGTCGCGCTTCCGGCGCACGCACTCAAATCGCGGACAACGGCATCAGGGGGCGAACCAGCAGCAGCGCAAAGACAATGAGCGCCGCGCCGGCGATGGCGTCGGCCATCCTCTTGCCGCCGCTCAACCGCCCGCCCAGCAGCAGCCATATCGATCCGGTCAGTGCCTTGATCACGAGCAGCGCCATCCAGGCGATGCCCAGCGCGGCCGCCTCGATGTCCATCGGCACGATGGCCACGCAATAGATGAACGCCTTCGGGTTGAGGGCATCACAGGAGCCGCCTGTTAGTCGGCCGGGTAGCCAGGGCGGCTCACGGCGGCAACCGATCAAGGCCGCGGCCTCGGCGCTCGATCAACCGATAGACTGCAAACGCGCAATCAAGTCGCCATTGCGGCAATAGGCCGGCGGGTGATCCGCATGCTCGGTTTCGTCGAGCCAGGCCGCGCATTCGTCCTGGTGGCCGCAGGAGCGGCACCGGTCCACGGCGCGATTGGTGACGGCGACGTGATCGGCCACGACCCGCAGCTGCCGGTCGACGCCCGTTTTCTGCATCATGCGTCCCATCAAGGCAATTCTGGCGTCAACGCCCATCAGATAATCGAGAAAGCTCATCTCGCTACACTCCTCAGACGGCAAATCATTGCCATCTCAGGCGGCATGCGACGTTGATCTCGATCAAAGGAGCGCTGTCCATTTCGTGGAATTGCTTCGCCAGACGGGCGCCGCTCAAGCATGCCATGGCAGGTGGATGGTCACCGCCAGACCGGAGTTGGCATTGGCCATTTCGAGACGGCCGCCATAGGCTTCGACGATATCCGAAACGATCGCTAGGCCGAGGCCGTTGCCGCCGCCCTTGCTGTCGAGCTGAACGCCACGTACCAGAGCGGCGTGCAGGGCGGCCTCGGGAATGCCCGGCCCATCATCGACGACCTTGATGATCACCTCGCCAGCGCTTGCCGATGCGCTCACATGAACCGCGGAGCTTGCGAAACGCGTCGCGTTCTCCACCAGATTGCCGAGAATCTCGGAAAGATCGCCCTCGTCGACGGGCGCGATGAAATCCTCGGCGGCATCGATGACGAATGAGAGCTGCTTGCCCCTCGGCGTGCGCTTGACGACCGCGACCACGCCACTCGACACCTCACGGACAAGGCAAGCGGCATCGCCCGAAACACCAGGCGCCAGACGAGCGCGTGCCAACTCCCGCTCGACATGACGGCGAATCGCGCTCGCGCTCTTCTCGATTTCGTCGGCAAGCTCGCTTTCGCCCTTCTTGCGCAGGGTCCGGATGTCGGCGGACAGGACCTGCAGCGGCGTCTTGAGGCCATGCGCAAGGTCGGTGGCACGCGAGCGCGCCCGAGAGAGGGCTTTCTCCTGGGCGTCGAGCAGGCGGTTGATCTCGTCGGCGAGTGGCTGCACTTCGCTCGGCGCGGCCACGTCCAACCGTGCCGTCCGCTGCGCGATCACGTTCTTGACGGCGATCCTCAGGCTTTCCAGCGGCGCCAGGCCGACGGTGATCTGGATGAAGAAAGCTCCCATCAGGGCGGAGGCCAGCACAACGAGGGCCGGCGCAAGGTCACGGACGTACTCGCCAACGGAAACTTCCACATTGCGATGGTCTTCCGCCACCACGGCGCGAAAGGCCCGCCCGTCCGCATCGGTGATCGTGCGAATGACGGCGACGGTGAGCTCGCCGCCGGGCCCCTTGAGTTCTTCCTTCCGCAACTCGCCATTGCCTGCCTGTTTGGGCAGGGCCAGCGTTGCATCCCACAGTGAGCGCGACCGAACGAGGCTGTGGGTGGCCAGGTCTTCCACTTGCCAGTAGTGGCCGGACAGCGGATTGGAGAAGCGTTGGTCGGCCAGCGTGGACGCCACAAACAGACGGCCATCGGCCGTGAAGCTCGTCGCGGCGATCAGTTCGTTGAGATCGTCCGTCAGCTCACTGACAACACGCCTCTCGACGTTCAGTTCGAACAGATAGCGAAGACCGACACCGGCGATGGCAAGGGCGATGACGATCGATATCGCCCTTGCCGACCAGAGCCTGAAACGGATCGAATTGCGCATCAATCCGGCCCGTCGGGGACAAAGTAACCGAAACCGCGACGCGTCTCGATGATCTTGCTGCCAAGCTTGCGCCGCAGACGCGCGACGATGACCTCGATTGTGTTGGGATCGCGTTCGTTGTCGGAACTGTACAGATGCTCGGCAAGCTCGGTTGATGCGACCACACGGCCGGCATGATGCATCAGGAACGCGAGAAGCCGATATTCGAGCGGCGAAAGCGCCACCGGAACGCCGCGAAGCGAGATGCGCATCTGGCGCGTGTCGAGCAGCAAAGGGCCTGATTTCAGCACTGGTGCTGCCTGCCCGCTCGAGCGGCGCAGGATGGCTCGCGGCCGCGCCAGCAGTTCCTCCATTTCAAAAGGTTTCGGGAGATAGTCGTCGGCGCCGGCGTTGATCCCTTCGACGCGCTCGGTCCACAGCCCCCTCGCCGTCAGGATGAGGACGGGAAAGCGACGGCCATTTGCGCGCCAGCGCTTCAGCACCGTGAGGCCGTCGAGCTTCGGCAGGCCGAGGTCGAGAATCGCCGCGTCGTAGTTCTCGACATCGCCCGCAAACCAGGCCGCTGCACCATTGTCCACGATGTCGACAGCCATGCCCGAGGCATTCAGGACCGCCGCGATGTCGGCCGCGATGCGCGGTTCGTCTTCAGCCACGAGGATCTTCATCTGTGGCCTTCATCACCCTTGACACCGCCCACCCCGGCATCGACGTCAACGATCCGGCGCCTGCCGTCGGCGGCGACCACCTGGAACCGATAGATCCATTTGCCTTCGGCACGAATGAGATCGACCGAAACAATCTTGCCGGGAGCCTTGGCGCGCACGATGGCCATGATGTCGGCAAGACCCTCGATTTCGCCGCGCTCATGGAGATCGCGCGCCCGATCATGATCATCGTCGTCATCCTGCGCCCGGACGGGCGACGGCAAGGCCATCACAAGCGCGGCCACGCCCAGAGCTGCCAGGCTCATCGATACGGTTTTCATGGAAGGGAGTTGTCGCATGCGGAAGCTGTCAAACCGCTGTCAATCATCGTCAGCTGGCGGCAAGGGCCGCATATCAATGGCCATCGCGCCCGATGACGACTTTTCGATGCTCGACCTCGATCCGCCGCCATACAGGAAGCGCGCTCTTCCACTTCTAGACCGGTGCGAGTGGCGCCCAGCGGCGGTCATCGAGCTGCCTCCCCGAGCTTAACCCGCGGCGCGGCCCGGTCTGGTCGCGGCTCGATCCAGATGTGGACCAACCGCTTTTCGTCTGCGCTTGCCGCGGCTGCCATGGGCGAAGAGCCAGCTTTTGGTCATTTCCGACACAAGCACATAGAGCGCGGTGATCGCGAGCAGCCCGGCCAGCACCGGTCCTGCCAGGGGCACAAATCCGAACCAGCTTGCAAACGGGGCAAAGGGGATGGCGATGGAGATAATGCCGACGCCGAGGGTCAGGCCCGCGAGCAAATGGCTGGGACGGCTGCGCCACAGCCTTTTGTGGGTCCGCACGACGAGCACAATGGCAAGTTCGGTGAGCACGGATTCCACGAACCATGCGGTCTGAAACGTGGTGGCCGTGGCGTGAACGGCCAGAAGAAGGAAAGCGAAGGTCGCAAAGTCGAACAGGGAGCTCACCAGCCCGAAGCTCACCATGAAACGCCTGACGAAACGGATGTCCCAGTGACGCGGCCTGCGCACCTGTTCGGCATCGACATTGTCACCCGCGATCGCCAGAGCCGGGATGTCGGAGAGGAAATTGTTCAGCAGGATCTGCTTTGCCAGCAGCGGCAGGAACGGCAGGTAGAGCGAGGCCGCCGCCATGCTGATCATGTTGCCGAAATTGGCGCTGGTCGTGATGGAGATGTATTTCATCGTGTTGGCGAAGGTCTTTCGGCCGTCATCGACACCCCGCACCAGCACACCCAGGTCGCGCTTCAGCAAGATGATGTCCGCAGCCTCGCGCGCGACATCCACGGCGGTATCGACCGAGATGCCGATATCTGCTTCGTGAAGCGCCGGCGCGTCGTTGATGCCGTCGCCAAGATAGCCGACGACGTGGCCGCTCCGGCGCAGCGCCTCGACAATCCGCTCCTTCTGGTTCGGATCGATCTCCACGAAGAGATCGGTATGGCGCACACTGGCGAGAAGCCCATTCTTCGTCAGTTTCGACAGGTCTTCGCCGGTCATGATCCTGGCGGACCGGAGGCCCACAGCCTCGGCCAGGTGCGCGGCGACATAGCGGTTGTCGCCGGAAATCACCTTTACGCCAATGCCGCGGTCAGTAAGCGCCGACAGCGTTTTCCGCACCCCCTCTTTCGGGGGATCGAGAAAGAGCAGGAAGCCGGCGAAGGCCATTCCGGTTTCGTCGTCACGGCTGAAGCCAGCCTTGTCCTGAAATCTCCGGATCGCCAGGCCGAGAACGCGATATCCTTGCGCGCTCCAGCGCCTGAATCTCTCGTCGATCGCCTGGCGCTCCGCCGCGCCAAGGGGTGTCAAGCCGTGCGGACCTTGAACGAAGCCACACGCCTCGACGACATTCTGGACTGCTCCCTTGGTGATGAGGATCTGTTCGCGAGAGCTGTCCCGCGCGGCGACGGACAACCGCTTGCGGACAAAATCGTAAGGGATCTCGTCGATCTTGGTGAAACCGGACAGATCCTCGTGGTCATGCGGCGCACTCGCAATTGCCTCGTCCAGGGGATTCTTCAGCCCTGTCTGCAAGGTCGCGTTCAGCAGCGCCCAAAGCAGGACGTCCTTCGAAGCGGTGCCCTCGACATCGAACGATCCATCGAGGTGAATGACGCCCTCCGTCAGCGTTCCTGTCTTGTCGGTGCACAGCAGGTCCATGCTGCCGAGATTCTCGATCGCGTCGAGGCGACGCACGATGACGCCGCTGGCGGCCATCGTGCGCGCGCCTTTGGCCAGGGTGACGCTGATGATCGCGGGAAGCAGTTCAGGCGTCAGGCCGACAGCGAGGGCAAGCGAAAACAAAAGAGATTCGATCAGTGGCCGGTTGAGCATCACATTGGCGAAGAACACCATGATGACGATCGCAAGCATGATCTCGGTCATCAGATATCCGAACATTCTGATGCCTCGGGCGAACTCGGTTTCCGGGATCCGCCGCTCCAAGGCTTCGGCGATCGCCGCGAACTCGGTCCGCGCTCCCGTGGCGACGGCAAGCACCTTTGCCGTTCCGCTGCGAACCGAGGTGCCGGTGAACACGGAGTTGGTCCGTTGCGCGATACCGGCTTCGGGCGCGGAGCGGCCGGCGGATTTCACGACGGGAAAGGTTTCGCCGGTCAGAACGGATTCGCTGACGTTGAAATCCCGCGACTCCAGGACGACGCCATCGACGGGGATGAGATTTCCCGCCGACAAGCAGACGACGTCGCCAGGAACGATGTTCTCGACATCGACAGTCCGTTCGAAGCTGTCCCGAAGCACGGTGGCCTTGCGGGAGATGCGCTGCTGCAGCGCCTCCATGGCACGAGAGGCGCCATATTCCTGGGTGAAGCTGAGGATACAGCTGGCGAGCACAATCGCGCCGATGATTGCTGCTTCATGACCTTCGCCGACGAACACCGACACGGCGGCGGCGAAGACCAGGATCAGGACCAGCGGGCTGCGAAACTGACGCGCGAGCACAGCCAACGCCGATCGGTTCGACCGAGGCACCAGGGCGTTTCGTCCGAATTTGGCAAGCCGGGCCGCCGCATCCGCGCTCAGCAGTCCGGAAGTGGAGGTCTCCAGTTGTCCGACCAGCCGATCGGCTTCAAGCGACCAGTAGGCCTGCTTGGCGATGTCGGGCGCACGGCCGGTCGACTGCGGTTCGGCGGGCCGGACCGCCGCCCGTTCCATCGGATCGGCTCCACCGGTCACCATGGCCGACCGATCAGTTCGACAACAGGCGATTGATATTGCTCTCGCCGATGAGCGTGCGTGTGACGCCGCCGAAGGCCCATTCCCGCAGCCGGCTGTGACCATAGGCGCCGGAGACGATCAGATCGGCGTGGATTGACCGCGCAAACGCCGCCAGCCTGTCGCCATCCGCGTCGCCGGGGATCACTTCGGTTCGCGCCATGATGCCATGCTGCTCCAGAAAAACCGCGACGTCGGCGATGCTGTTTCGCACATCTTCCCCGGACTCGGTTTCCATCGTGGCGACGACCACTTCGTTGGCTTTCGCCAGAAACGGCAAGGAATCGGACAAGGCCCTTCGCGCTTCCCGGCTGTCCTTCCAGGCGACAAGGACGGTCTTGCCCAGTAGATGCTCGGCATTGCCCGCCGTGACCAGCACGGGGCGACCGGCGCCAAGCACGAGGCTACCGACGTCGACGGCACGGAAGACATCCTCCCCGCCCTCGGCGGTCACGATGAGATCGGCCGAGCGGGCCGCAAGGCCGAGAGCGCGGGTCGGGCCGCAAATGTATTGCGTCCATTCGCTGCTGACCGAGCCAGGGACGAGCTTCTCGAAGATATCGCGCAATTCGGCAAGGCGCTTCTCGATCTCGGTGCGCTGGACCTGCATGACCTCGCCTTCGTAGACCAGGCCCTCTCCCGTGGACACCAAAGGCGGGACGTCCGCGGCGGCAAGGCCGACGAGGTGGGCATCGAAGCGCTGCGCCAGTTCCACCGCCAGCTTCACGACCGGCGCGGGGTCTGTATCAACGGCCAGATTGACGATTATCGTTTTATAGGACATGCAGGCACCTCGCTCCGAACGCGGAATGTCTGTCACTTGCATTGTGCGAGCTTGGGGCGCCTTGATACAGATCAAATCGTCACAGCGGCGCCGCTGTTTGGCGGGCGGAATGATGCGTGCTAAATCGTCGGCCGCTGCTGTTTCTCGATCCGGAGACCGCTCGTGAGCAAGACGGAACAAGGCCGGCCAGAAGCAGCCAAGCCATCGCCGCTGGCCGCCCTCGATATCTTGCCGGAACACGAGCTTCTCGCCCTGATGTTCGACCAGGCTCCGGGCTTCATAGCCTTGCTCAGCGAGCCGGACCACGTCTTTCAGCTGACCAATGCCGCGTTTCAGCACTTGATCGGCCAGCGGCAGGTTATCGGCAAGTCGTTTCGCGGGGCCTTGCCCGAGCTCGAGGGTCAGGGATTCTTCGAATTGCTCGATCGCGTCTGCGAAACCGGCGAGCCTTACGTCGGCCGCAGCGCCAAGATCATCCTGCGCAACGATGAAACCGGCCTTGCGGAGGAGCGTATCCTCGATTTCGTCTACCAGCCCGTCAGGGCGAGGGATGGCCAGATCACCGCAATCTTCATTCAGGGCACCGACGTCAGCGATCTGTCATTCGCCAACGCCGCGCTGCAGCTGCGCGAGGATCACCTACGTTCGATCCTGGCGACAGTACCCGATGCGATGATCGTCATCGACGAAGGCGCCAACATCCAATCCTTCAGCACGGCGGCCGAGATATTGTTCGGCTACCAGGCCGGCGAGGTCATCGGACGAAACGTCAAGATGCTGATGCCCTCGCCATACCGGGAGGAGCACGACACATACCTGCAGCGATACCTGACAACGGGAGAACGCCGCATTATCGGGCTCGGCCGAACGGTAACCGGGATGCGCAAGGACGGATCGACCTTTCCGATGGAACTCTCCGTCGGCGAAATGCATCCGGGAACAGGGCGCTTCTTCACCGGCTTCTGCCGCGACCTGACGGAGCGCCACAGGACGGAAGCCAGGATGCAGGAACAGCAGCAGGAGTTGCTTCACATGGCGCGTTTCACCGCCCTTGGCGAAATGGCCTCCACATTGGCGCATGAGATTAACCAGCCCCTGACGGCGATCACGAACTATCTCAAGGGTAGCCGCCGTCTCCTCGAAAAGAGCAAGGACGAGAATGCCACAATGTTGCGGGAAGCCGTGGAGAGGGCCGCCGAACAGGCGTTGCGCGCCGGCGACGTCATCCGCCGTCTCAGGGATTTTGTCGCCAGGGGCGAAAGCGAGCGCCAGGTGGAACGCCTGTCGGCGCTCATCGAGGATGCTTCCTCGCTGGCCCTGGTCGGCGCCAGGGAAGCGGATGTACGTGTCAGTTACGATCTCGATCCGTCGGCCGAACTGGTCTTGACCGACCGAATCCAGATCGAGCAGGTATTGCTGAACCTGAGGAGAAACGCCGTGGAGGCCATGCAAGGCGCGCCCCGCCGCGAATTGCACGTCGTGACCAAGGCGCGACATGACGCGATGGTGGAGATCGGCGTGATCGACACCGGCCCGGGGCTGGCGCCCGAGGTTTCTGCCCAGCTTTTCCAGCCTTTCGTCACTACCAAGAAGCAGGGAATGGGAGTGGGTCTGTCCATTTGTCGCACTATCGTCGAGTCGCATGGTGGTCATATTTGGGCCGAGTCGATGCCCGGCGGAGGAACGGCATTTCGGTTCACCTTGCGTGCCGTAGAGAAGGACGAGGTTGCCCGTGGCTAATGATGTCGTTCATGTCGTCGATGATGACGTCGATGTTCGCAAGTCGCTGGGTTTTCTTCTTGCGACAGCCGACTTTGCCGTGCGCCTCCATGAGTCGGCGACCGCATTCCTGGCACCGGAACCGAAGGAGATCGACGGCTGCATCGTCACCGATGTGCGTATGCCCGGCATTGACGGCATCGAGTTCCTGCGGCAGCTGAAGGCGCGCGGCCTGAATGCGCCGGTGATCGTGATGACAGGTCATGCCGACGTGGCCCTCGCCGTGCAGGCGATGAAGGAGGGCGCTGCCGATTTCATCGAGAAGCCATTCGACGATCAGGTGCTGATCGATGCCATTCGTTCCGCCCTGGACCACCGCAGCCAGCCGATCGCGGCGCACCCGCAATCAGCCGGAATTCGAAAGAACCTTGCGACGCTGTCGGAGCGGGAGCGCCAGGTGCTCGACGGCCTTGTTTCGGGACTACCGAACAAGACGATTGCCTATGATCTCGGGATCAGTCCGCGGACCGTTGAAATCCATCGCGCCAATGTCATGAGCAAGATGGGCGCCAGCAGCCTCTCGCATCTGGTGCGCATGGCCTTGATCGCCGATCCGAAGAGCTGAAGCGGATTGAAGCGACGCGGTTCAAGTCCTTGCTTCCGCTGCATGCCGCCCTGAAAAGCTACACCCCAGAGGGCGCGCATCAGTGCGGAATCTGCAGGAAGCCAAGCTGGTGCTCCTCCGGATTCCAGACACGCCAGTGGGTCGGACGGATGTCGACCCGCGCCCCGGTCGCGACATTCTTCCAGCCCACCGGCGCCTTCTCGCAAGGGAACACGAGCGCGTGCACGCCATCGTCGTCGATGACGGCCAGTTCGAGGTTGCGGCCGGGTGGCGCGCTTGCGATCGGATTCCACATTCGGCCAGTGTGATCGAAGATTCGCTCCGCGCTTTGATTTGAGTCAGATTTTCCGGCCAGGAGGCCTCTTGGCGCGATCCGGCGTCCATCGAACGAGCCTGGTTCGGGCTCTTTGACCCCAATCGTTCCTTCTTGCGGCTTGTTTGACGCGGATCAACGATGGCTGCTCATACCGGTGCTTTGATGCCGGTCTCGACAGGTCGCGCATGAATTGCAGTGCGGTCGCATCGACCCCGTGTCAAACGCGGACGTCGCGAAGCGGATGGGTCAGTTCAGCGAGGATGCCTGTCGAGCAGGTCCGCCGACCTCTGTCTGGCGCGTGCTGGAAGACCTGCGGTGAAAGAGCGGAGGCGGCGGTACTTGTTGCCCAATCCACCTTTGAGGAGAAAAGCCATGGCTGAAGCCGCTACCAAACTGCCCGTGAGAACCGAGAAGAACGTTCCCGCCCGATCGGATAACTGGGCGGGGCCTTTCGAGAGCCTGCGACGCGAAATCGACCGGCTTTTCGATGACTTTCATCCCTTCGATTTCCACTTGCCCGCTACCCGTTCGCTGTTCGGCAGGGACTTCCCCGCGAAGTTGCGCGGCGAGTGGCCGGTGGCGCCGGCGATGGACTTGGTGGAAAAGGCCGATGCGTATGAGATCACGGCCGAACTGCCGGGCATCGACGAAAAGAACGTCGACATAAAGCTCGCCAACAACGTGCTGACGATCAAGGGCGAGAAGAAGGAAGAAAAAGAGGAAAAGGAGAAGGACTACTATCTCTCGGAGCGCCGCTACGGCTCCTTCCAGCGCTCGTTCCGGCTGCCCGAAGGTGTAAACGCCGACAAGATCGACGCCAGTTTCACCAAGGGCATTCTGACTGTAAAGCTGCCGAAGACGGCCGAAGCGCAGAAGGCCGAGAAGAAGATCACCGTCAAGGCTGCCTGAAACCACGGATGATCATTTCCTCAGTGCATCGGGCCGGTGCACTGAGGAGCCTTCCCCGCAACCAGGCCTCATTTCTCTGGATCCGAAGGTTTCCCTGCGGCCTCGGCTTGATGCTCCGCGATTTCGAGCTTCTGCCTCTCGCGTGCAAGCAGGTTCTCGATCACCCGCCGCTTCTGCGGGTCGGTTTCCGCGGCAAGCAAGTCTTCGAAATGGGCAATATTAGCCCGTGCAATGAACCGGTCCACGACTACCCTCAATGCAGGCTGTTCATCATTCCTACTCCAAATATCGCGGTCATCCACTTTTTTTTGTGAAACACAAGCCCGCGGGCTGAAGCCACCTCCAGTCGCATTGTCTCGACCGCCGGAGGCATCCCGGAATTGACATAGCTCAAAGTGAGGTCCTCGCATGCCTCGTATGGTGTCGGCCAGGTAGGTCAACGCGCTACCCAACACGGATTTCGGCTGCACAGGAGCTCGACATGAATTACCAGCGGTTCTTCGAGGATGCGATCGACCAGCTCCACGCGGAGCGGCGCTACCGCGTCTTCGCCGACCTTGAGCGCATGGTGGGCAAGTTCCCGCGCGCCATCTGGCGTTCCAACGGCCGCGCCCAGGAAATCACCGTCTGGTGCTCCAACGACTATCTCGGCATGGGCCAGAACGAGGATGTGATCGCCGCCTTCCAGACCGCGGCCGGCAAGATGGGCTCGGGCGCCGGCGGCACCCGCAACATCTCCGGCACCTCCAACCCGCTGGTCGAGCTGGAGCGGGAGCTCGCCGACCTGCATGACAAGGAGGCAGGGCTCGTCTTCACCTCCGGCTTCGTCTCCAACGAGGCCTCGATCTCGACCATCGCCCGGCTTTTGCCCAACTGCCTGGTGCTCTCCGACGAGCTCAACCATGCCTCGATGATCGAAGGCGTGCGCCGCTCCGGCGCAGAAAAGAAGATCTTTCGCCACAACGACGTCGCGCATCTGGAAAGCCTGCTGCAGGCGGCGGGGCGCGAGCGCGCCAAGCTGATCGTGTTCGAGAGCGTCTATTCGATGGACGGCGACATCGCGCCGATCAGAGAGATCGTCGAGCTGGCCGAGCGCTACAACGCCATGACCTATATCGACGAGGTGCATGCGGTGGGCATGTACGGACCGCGCGGCGGCGGCATCACCGAACGCGAGGGCCTTGCCGACCGCATCGACATCATCGAGGGAACGCTGGCCAAGGCCTTCGGCACGCTGGGCGGCTACATCACCGGCACCAGTGCGGTGATTGACGCGGTGCGCTCCTATGCGCCGGGCTTCATCTTCACCACCGCGCTGCCGCCGGCGATCGCGGCCGCCGCCACCACCTCGATCCGCCACCTGAAGCGCTCGCAGGCCGAGCGCGACGCGCAGCAGCGCCAGGCGGCGCGCACCAAGCAGGTGCTTGCCGCGGCGGGCCTGCCGGTGATGGAATCGGCCACCCATATCGTGCCGGTGCTGGTCGGCGATCCCGAGCTCTGCAAGATGGCGAGCGACCGGCTGCTTGGCGTGCACGGCATCTACATCCAGCCGATCAACTATCCGACGGTGCCGCGCGGCACCGAGCGGCTGCGCATCACGCCCACACCATTCCATTCGGACGCGCTGATTGCCGAACTGCAGGACGCGCTGGTCGAGACCTGGGATGCGCTCGGCATCCCCTATGCCGGCTCAGGCCGCCCCGCCGTCGCCAAGACCGATCGGATCATCCCGCTGCTGGTGAACAAGGCAGGCGGCTGAAATCCGGGACGTTGAACTTGTCCGGAGCGATGCGCCGTTCCCAGCAAGGGCAGCTAGGGAGAACCAAAACAGTCGAAGGATGAGGAGGATGACACACGCAGTTTCACACACTTCGATCACACATGCCGCCGAGCAGACGCAGCAATGGGTGAACGAGCTTGCCAGGGACCTGGATTGGAATGAGCAAAGCGCATTTCGCCTGCTGAAAGCGGTCCTGCATACCTTGCGCGACTGGCTTTCGCCGGAGGAAATGGCCGACCTGTCGGCCCAGTTGCCGACGCTGATCAGAGGCATCTATTTCGAAGGGTGGAACCCGGCCGAACCGACGTGGGAACGCAAAAAGAGCGACTTCGTCATTTGCGTCCGCAACAGCTTTGGCTACGAGCCGGAGGTCGACACCGACAAGGCGATCGTAGCGGTGTTCAGGCTTCTCGACCGGCATATTTCCCACGGTGAGATCGTCCAGGTCCGAAACTCGATGAAGAAGTCACTGCGCCACCTGTGGCCGGAGGAATGACGATGTTTCGCGATCGCCAGGAGGCGGGGCAGAAGCTCGGAGCATCGCTGGACCTGCTTCAGCTGAAGGACCCGATTGTGCTCGCCTTGCCGCGAGGCGGCGTCCCTGTGACTGCCGAGGTAGCCAAGGCCCTCAAGGCGCCGCTGGACCTCGTGATCGTTCGAAAGGTCGGAGCGCCGGGCAATCCGGAACTGGCCGTGGCCGCCATCGTGGACGGCGAGCCTCCCGACGTCGTTCTCAACCGGGAAATCGTGGAGGCATACGCCCTCGATGACGGCGCGCTTCGTGTCCTGATCGCGCAGGAGCGCCCCGAACTGGAACGGCGACGGGCGGTATATCGTGGGAAAGACCTGCCCCTGTCGGTGGCGGGCAAAACGGTGATCGTCGTTGACGACGGGGCGGCGACCGGAACGACGATGAAGGTCGCCATTCGCGCGTTGAAGCGACGTTCGCCGCGCAAGATCATCGTCGCTCTTCCCGTGGCGCCGGTGGACACCGC
>NZ_RZRY01000830.1:0-2446 GCF_003998035.1 Mesorhizobium sp. M2A.F.Ca.ET.039.01.1.1
CGTCATCACCACGCCGAACATCGGGTCGCGGGTGAAGCCGACGATCAGCTCGGCGACGCCGTCGCGCACCATGCGCTCGGCATAGAGCCCGGTGCCGAGCGGCAGAAGGTCGTGCGCGGCGGCGCTGACGGATTCGGCATCCTTGAGGTTCAGCCTGACGGCGCCGACTTCCGACTTGTGCGTCACGCCGAGCGCCTTGAGAGCGACCGGGAAGCCGAGCGTCATGGAGGAGATCACCGCCTCGACCGCATTGGAGGCGCGCTCGCCCTTCGGCACCGACAGGCCGGCCTTGATCAGCCTTTCCTTGGCTTCGGCCTCGTCCGGCGTCACGCGCTTGGCCTCGGACGCACCGGCGGCCGTCGTGTCGACTGGCTGCGCCTGCGGCTCGCGCCAGGCCCAGCCGATGAAAGCGGCGGCCTGGGCGGCATCCATGGCTTCGGAAATGCCGAACAACGGCACCATGCCCCGCGCCATCAGGCCTGCAGTGTATTCCTCCGGCAGGTTTTCCGGCAGCGAGGAGACGATCGCGCCTTGCGCCCTGTTGGTCTTCAGCGCCGCTTCGAAGGCGCGCAGCGTCGCCCACCAGTCGACGTCCGAGCAGCGGTCCGGGCGCGGGAAGTCGAGCACCAGCATGTTCAAGTCGAAACCGCCCGACACCATCGCGGTGAAGGTCGCGGTCATCGCCGGCTCGTTGTTCCAGATGAAAGTGTGGTAGTCGAGCGGATTGGCAACCGCCACCAGCGGGCCGAGCGTCGATTTGACATGCGCGCGATGCTCGGCCGTCAGGGCCGGGAAATGCACCCAGCGCCCCTCGGCGCTGTCCGCCATCACCGAAGCCTCACCGCCGGAGCAGCTCATCGAGGACAGCTTGTAGCCCGGCAGCGGCCCGGTGATGTGCAAAAGCTTCAGCGCCTCGATGAAGGCGGGGATGGAATCGACGCGCGCGATGCCGAGCCGCCTGAGGAAAGCGCCGGAAGCGGCGTCGGAGCCGGCGAGTGAGGCGGTGTGCGATACCGTCGCCTGCCTTGCCTGTTCGGAGCGGCCGACCTTCATGGCAATGATCGGCTTCTTCAGTTCGCGCGCCCGGGCCGCCAGCCTTTCGAAGCCCGCCACCGAATCGAAGGCCTCGATATGCAGGCCGAGCGAAGTGACGCGCTCGTCCTCGATGAGGCCGAGCGCCATTTCGGAGAGCCCGGTCTGCGCCTGGTTGCCCGCCGTCATCAGGAAGGCGATCGGCAGGCCGCGCTTCTGCATCGTCATGTTGATGGCGATGTTGGACGACTGCGTGATGATGGCGACGCCCTTGCCGCCCTCGGCCAGCCGTATGCCGCCATGCTGGTCGGGCCACAGCAGCGCGCCGTCGGCATAGTTGATCAGGCCGTAGCAGTTCGGCCCGATGATCGGCATCTGGCCGGCGGCGGCGACGAGCTCGGCCTGCAGCCGCTCGCCGTCCTCGTCATAGGCCTCGGTCTCGAGGAAGCCGGCGGCAAAGCAGACGGCGCCGCCGGCGCCGCGCTCGGCCAGTGCCTTGATCACCTCGATGGTGAGATGCCGGTTAACGCCGACAAAGGCGGCGTCCGGCGCGCCAGGCAGGTCGGCGACGGAGCGGTACGCCTTGCGGCCGGCGACCTCATCCTTGGTCGGATGCACCGGCCAGATTTCGCCGGCAAAGCCCATCTTGATCGATTGAGCCACGACGGCGGCGGCCTGCGCCCCGCCGAACACGGCGATCGATTTGGGGCGCAGGAGACGTTCGAGTTTATGCATGGTCATCTTTTCGTTTGAGCATGTTCCCGTCCAAAGCCGGACCCGGCTTTGGACCATCATGCTCTAAGCTCCGAACGGACGCAGCAGCGCCCGCGAAATAATGTGTCGCTGAATCTCCGACGTGCCCTCCCAGATGCGCTCGACGCGCGCATCGCGCCAGATGCGCTCCAGCGGCAGGTCGTCCATCAGCCCCATGCCGCCATGGATCTGGATGGCTTCGTCGGCGACGAAGGCGAGCATCTCGGTGGCCTTCAGCTTGGCCATCGCCATGTCCTGGTCGGTGACGGTGCCCTGATCGTATTTCCAGCCGGCTTCGAACACCATCAGATCGGCGGCCTTCAGCTCCGTCGCCATGTCGGCGAGCTTGAAGGAAACGCCCTGGAACTTGCCGATCTGCTGGCCGAACTGCTGGCGCTGCGCGGCATATTCGATGGCGTGCGACAGAGCGCGCTCGGCACGGCCGAGACAGGTGGCGCCGACCTGCAGGCGCGTGGCGCCGAGCCACGAATTCGCGACGTCGAAACCCTTGTGCACCTCGCCGAGCACCTGGCTTGCCGGCAGCCGGCAATCGTCGAATTCAAGGATCGAGTTGGTGTAGCCGCGATGCGAGACATTGCGGTAGCCGTCGCGCACCGTGAAACCCTTGGTGCCCTTGTCGACGAAGAAGGCGGTGATCTTC
>NZ_RZRY01000831.1:0-2444 GCF_003998035.1 Mesorhizobium sp. M2A.F.Ca.ET.039.01.1.1
ACGATCAGCCCGCCGCCACCGCCGGTCCCGGCCTTGTCGGCGGGCTGATCGTCGGCCTGATGACGGCCAAGGCGATCGCCGCCGCCGCGAACAAGCCGCTGATCGCCATCAACCACCTCGAGGGCCACGCGCTGACCGCGCGGCTGACCGACGGGCTGGACTTCCCTTACCTTCTGCTGCTCGTCTCCGGCGGCCACACCCAGATCGTCGCGGTGCGCGGCGTCGGCGACTACCAGCGCTGGGCGACCACGATCGACGATGCGCTCGGCGAGGCCTTCGACAAGACGGCCAAGATGCTCGGCCTGCCCTATCCCGGCGGCCCGAATGTCGAGAAGGCGGCGGCGACAGGCGACGCCGGCGGCTTCGCCTTCCCGCGCCCGATGAAAGGCTCGGCGCAGCCGGATTTCTCCTTCTCCGGCCTGAAGACGGCGGTGCGCCAGGCGGCGACCGCGATTGCGCCGCTGAGCGACCAGGACGTCGCCGACATCTGCGCCTCGTTCCAGGCCGCGGTGGCCGACGCGCTGGGCGACCGTGTCGGCCGCGCGCTTGCCCGCTTCCGCCAGGAATTTCCCGATCAGGCAAAGCCGGCGCTGGTCGTCGCCGGCGGCGTCGCGGCCAACCGCACGATCAAGGCGACGCTTGAAGCGCTTTGCGCGCAAGCCGGCTTCGCCTTCGTCGCGCCGCCGCAGAAACTGTGCACCGACAATGCGGCGATGATCGCCTGGGCCGGCATCGAACGCCTGCGCGCCGGCATCGCCGACGAGAACACCGCCGATTTCGTGCCGCGTTCGCGCTGGCCGCTCGACAGCGTGTCCGCGCCCCTGGTCGGCTCAGGCCGGCGTGGGGCCAAGGCATGAGCGCCAAGGAAACGAGCGGCAGGAAATCCGGCAGCGGCTGGCGCGTCGCGGTGCTGGGCGGCGGCGCCTGGGCCACGGCGCTGGCCCTTGCCATGCTGCGCGCCGGCCATGATGTGCGGCTCTATGCGCGCGACACTGAGACCGTCGCCGCCATCGCCCGCGGCGAGAATCCGCGCTATTTGCCCGGCATCAGCATCGCGCCCGGCATCGCGGCGACCAGCGATATGGCGGCTGCGCTCGGCGGTGCCGACTGCGTGCTCGCCGTGACGCCCGCGCAGTCTCTGCGTGCCGTCCTGGCCCAAGCCAACAACCACGTTCCTACTGGCATACCGCTGGTTCTCTGCGCCAAGGGCATCGAGCGCGACACCGGCGCGCTGCTCTCGACGATTGTCGAGGAAAGCCTGCCCAAAAATCCGGTCGCAGCGCTTTCCGGCCCGAGCTTCGCCAGCGATGTCGCACGCGGCCTGCCGACGGCCGTCGTGGTCGCGGCCCGCGAGGCGGAACTGGCGGCCGAGCTTGCCGCCCGCTTCTCGGCGGAGAATCTGCGCTGCTATTCCAGCGACGACCTGATCGGCGTCGAGATCGGCGGCGCGCTGAAGAACGTCTTTGCCATCGCCGCGGGCGCTGTCACCGGCGCGGGCCTTGGCGCCAGCGCCCAAGCCGCCATGGTGACGCGCGGCTTCGTCGAACTGCGCCGCATCGGCGCGGCTTTCGGCGCCAGGCCGGAGACGCTGATGGGGCTATCCGGCCTTGGCGACCTCTTGCTCACCTGCTCCTCGGCGCAGTCGCGGAATTTCGCCTATGGCCTGGCGCTCGGCCAGGGCAAGCCGCTTGCCGGCCGGCCGCTTGCCGAAGGCGTGCCGACGGCGGGCATTGCCGCCCGCATCGCCGCCGAGCGCGGCATCGAGGCGCCGATCATTTCGGCCGTCGCCGCCATCCTCGACGGCAAGATCACCATCGGCCAGGCCGTGACCGCGCTGATGACACGCCCGCTCAAGACCGAAACCGACATCTGAACCATCGGAGTTGAAAAATGCTGTTTGCGTTGATTTGCAAGGACAAGCCCGGCAGCCTGCAGCTGCGCATCGACACCAGGCCGACCCATGTCGCGTTTCTCGAAGGCCTGAACCGGCGAGGGAAAGCTGGCCTTTGCCGGTCCCTTCCTCAACGCCGAGGGCAAGCCGGACGGCAGCCTCGTCGTGGTCGAGACGCCGGACCTGGCGGCGGCGCAGGCGCTGTCGGCGGCCGACCCCTATGCCAAGGCGGGCCTGTGCGAGAGCGTCGAAATCCGTCAGTGGAACTGGACCTTCAACAAGCCGGCGGGCGCATGACCCCGAAAATCGATATCGATTTTGGGCAAGGATCATGCGCAAAAATAAGATACTACGGCGTCCTCGAAGGACGCTGTAGTTAATTCGCAGTCGAAGCGCCCCTGGAGAACGAGAAGATGAACTACTGGCTGTTCAAGTCCGAACCCTCGGTCTTTTCCTTCGAGGCGCTGAAGGCCAAGGGCAAGGCCGGCACGCAGTGGGACGGCGTGCGCAACTACGCCGCCCGCAACAATATGAAGGCGATGCGGATCGGCGA
>NZ_RZRY01000832.1:0-2438 GCF_003998035.1 Mesorhizobium sp. M2A.F.Ca.ET.039.01.1.1
GGTCGAGAATGCCGGCGGCAGCGTCACGCTTGGCGACGCCGTCGGCGGCGGGCTCAAGGTCGAGGTGCGGCTGCCGCTGGCGTGAGGCCACTGGCCGCGTCAGTGTTCCGATTCTTCGTCCGGCAGTTCGAGCGTACGACCCGCATAAAGAATCCGCAGGATGATCACTTTGTCATCCACGATTTCAAACGCGATCGTCGCGCGCCGGCGCCACCCCACCGTACGCAAACCCCGGGGCGATCTCGTCATGACGCATGCCACGCTCCGGAAATGTCGCGACGTCGAGGCAATAGTCGATGAGACCTCCGACAAAGCGCAATGCCGTTTCCACGCCGGCTTTAGGCGCCAATTGGTTCAGCAGTTCGGCAATGTCTCGCTCGGCGGCAGCGTGGAACCTGACCTGGTACTTCATGCACCGGAGCGCGGTTTAGCGGCGATCGCGTTGATGTGCTCAGAGAGATTGCGGCGCAGCTGTTCGGCCGTCAACAGCTTCTCGGGACGGGCGCGCGCATCCCGCATTATCGGCACGACTTCCTCGCGCAGCCAAGGTTCAACCGCCGCATCACGCGCCGCAAGCGTGCGCAAGCCATCACGGATGACCTCGCTTTCGGTGGCGTATTCGCCCGAGGCCACCTTGTCTTTCACCATCTGCGCCATTTCGAGCGGCAGTGTGATCGTCAGGGGTTGGGAGTTTCGCATGACCGTCTCCTCGATGCCCCTTGATATAGCACTGGTGCATGACTTTGTCATACACTTTAGGCAAGGCCGCACACCAAACATCGAACCATGATGGTGTGCGGCGATCGATCACGTCCCCTGCTCGTTGAATGGCGCCGGGCGCCACTTCACCACATAGTTCTCGAAGCGGGTGATCAGGAACTCCACCACCAGCGCCATCACCGCCAGGATGATCATGGCCGCGAAGACGCCATTGGCGTTGAAGGCGCCCTGCGCGGTGGAGATCAGGAGGCCCATGCCCTGCTTGGCGCCGAGGAACTCGCCGACGACCGCGCCGACAAGGGCGAAGCCGAACGAGACATGCAGGCTGGCGAGGATCCAGCTCATCGCCGAAGGAATGATGACCGATCTCGTGATCTGCATCGGCGAGGCGCCGAGGATCTGGGCGTTGGCGATCATCGCCCTGTCGGCCTCGCGCACACCCTGAAAGGCGTTGGCGAAGACGACGAAGAACACCATGACGACGGCCAGCGCCACCTTGGACGCCATGCCGAGGCCAAGCGCGATGATGAAGACCGAGCCCAGCACCACGCGCGGCACCGAGTTGGCGATCTTGATGTAGATCGAGAAGACATCCGCCAGCAGCTTGTTGCGGCCGAGGATGATGCCCGCCACGATGCCGCCGACCGCGCCGATGGCAAAGCCGAGGAACGTTTCCTCCAGCGTCACATAGATCTGCAGCCAGAGCGGCCCCTGAGAAGTGCCCTCGGTGACCCAGGACCAGATCTGCTCCCATATCCCCGACGGGCTGGAGAAGAAGAACGGGTCGATGATGCTGTAATCGGCGCAAAGTTCCCACAGGCCAAGGAAGACGACGAGGATCGCAAGCCGCAGGCCGATAACCAAGGCATGGCGCTTGCGCAGCCGCACCCTCGCCTGCGCTTCGGCGGCGACGATCGAGGTCGCGCGGATGGCAGCCTGTTCGGTAGGAGAGATGGCGGTCATGCTGCTTCCCCTTTCAATGGCCGGTCTGAAAGCCACGGCTCTGGCCGAGCTGCACTTCCTCGCGCAGATCGTTCCAGATCACCTTGGCGATCTCGATGAATTTCGGGTCGTAACGGATGTCGGCCATGACGCGGGGGCGCGGCAGGTCGATACGGTAGACGCTCTTCACCGTGCCCGGACCGGCGGTCAGCACATAGACCTTGTCGGCCAGCGCCACCGCTTCCTCCAGATCATGCGTGACGAAGACGACGGAGGATTTGAGTCCCGACCACAGGCCCAGCAACTCGTCCTGCATGGCGGTGCGGGTCTGCATGTCGAGCGCGCTGAACGGCTCGTCCATCAGCAGGATCTTGGGCTGGTTGATGAAGGTCTGGGCCAGCGCCACGCGCTTGCGCATGCCGCCCGAGAGCTGGTGCGGGTAATGCTTCTCAAAGCGCGAAAGTCCGACGCGGCCGATCCAGTCGCGCGCCTTCTCATAGGCTTGCGCCTTCGGCGTGCCACGGAAGAGCGGACCGGCAGCGACATTGTCGATGACGCTGCGCCAGGGAAACAGTGCATCGGCCTGGAAGACGAAGCCGATGTCGCGGCTGATGTCGGTGACCGGATTGCCCATGACGCGGACATTGCCGGTCGTTGGACGCAAGAGACCGGTGACGAGGTTAAGCGTGGTCGACTTGCCGCAGCCGGTCGGGCCGACGACGCAGGCGAACTCGCCTCGCACCACCGTCATGGTGAAATCGCGGATCGGCGTCCTC
>NZ_RZRY01000833.1:0-2421 GCF_003998035.1 Mesorhizobium sp. M2A.F.Ca.ET.039.01.1.1
GGCCCGGATAGTCACGGCCGACACCTTCGACTTCGAGCAAGGGCTTTGCCGACCCGGCAAGATGCGGTTTCGGCCGCGCCGGCAGGTGCATGGAAGCCAGCGCCAACTCGCGCGTGTAGGGATGCTGCTGCTCGGACAGCGTGCGCGCGGTGTCGCCGGCTTCCGTCACCTCGCCATGGCGCAGGATGGTCAGGCGATCGGCCATCTCGGTCACCACCGCGAGGTCGTGCGAGATCAGCAGCAGGCCCATGCGGTTCTCGCGGACCAGATCGCGCAACAGGTCGAGGATCTGCGCCTGCAGGACGACGTCGAGCGCCGTCGTCGGCTCGTCGGCGATCAGCAGCTTCGGCTTCAGCGCGCAGGCAATGGCGATGACGACGCGCTGCCGCTGGCCGCCGGACAGTTCGTGCGGATAACGCGACAGCGGGAATTTGGCCTCCGGCAGCCCGACGCGGTCCAGGATTTTTCGCGCGCGGTCCTCGGCCTCGGCGCGGCTCGCCTTGGCGTGCCAGCGGATGCCTTCGGCGACCTGTTCGCCGATCGTCTTGACAGGATTGAGCGACGTCATCGGCTCCTGGAAGACCATGCCGATATCGTCGCCGCGCAAGGCGCACATCTGGTCTTCGGTGGCGCGGAGGATGTCGATGCCGTCGAAGGTCACGCGACCCTCGGCGCGCGCCAGATGAGGGAGGAGCTGCATGATTGTCAGCGCCGTCATCGACTTGCCGGAGCCGGATTCGCCGACAAGGCCGACGACTTCGCCGGGCGCGACCGTCAGCTCGACGCCTTTGAGGATCGGCGTGGCGCCGATCGTAAGCGATAGGTTCTCGATCTCGAGCAGGCTCATCGGCGCCGCCGCGATTTCGGATCGAGGATGTCGGCGATGCCGTCGCCGAGCAGGTTCAGCCCAAGCACGGTGATGACGATCGCCATGCCGGGAAAGATCGCCATCCAGGGCGCGGTCACCATGCGCGTCTGCGCGTCGAACAGCATGCGGCCCCAGCTCGGCATCGGCGGTTGGGCGCCGAGGCCGACATAGGAAAGCCCGGCTTCGGCGAGGATGCCGAGCGCGAACTGGATGGTGCCCTGGACGAGCAGCAGCGTCGCGATGTTGGGCAGGATGTGCTCGATGGTGATGTGCGTCATGCCCTTGCCGGCGGCGCGCGCGGCGAGGATGAATTCGCGCGGCCAGATCGCCAGCGCGCCGGCCCGGGCGACGCGCGCGAAGACAGGTATGTTGAAGATGCCGATGGCGATGATGGCGTTGACGGCGCCGGGGCCGAAGATCGCGGTGATCATGATCGCCGAAAGCAGGGCAGGGAAGGCGAAGACGACGTCGTTGACGCGCATCAGCGCCTCGTCGGCCAATCCGCCCCGCGCGGCGGCCAGAGCGCCGAGCGGCAGGCCGATGCCCATGCCGATGCCGACTGCGACCAGCGCGACCGCGATCGAATTGCGGGCGCCGACCATGACCATCGACAGGATGTCGCGACCGAAATGGTCGGTGCCGAACCAGTGGGCCCAAGAGGGCGCCTGCGTCTTGTCGGCAATCACCAGCCTGGTGACGTCGTAAGGCGTCCAGACGAAGGAGACGAGCGCGACAGCCACGATCAGCAGCGTGATGACCAGACCGATCAGGAAAGAGCGGTTGCCGAAGGCCTTGGCTAGCACGCCGGCAAGGGTTTCCTCGGGGAGGTCGACGCGCATGGTCATTGCCGGCCTCTGAGGCGCGGGTCGACGATGGCGTAGGAGAAATCGACGAGGATGTTGATCAGGATCACGGCGGCGACCAGAAGCATGACAATGCTCTCGACCACGATCAGGTCGCGCTGGGTGATGGCCTGGAAGATCAGCCGGCCGAGGCCAGGCAGGTAGAAGACATTCTCGATGATTATGGTGCCGGCAAGCAGGAAGGCGAATTGCAGGCCGAGGATGGTGAGCACCGGGATCATGGCGTTGCGCAACGCGTGGCGCCACAGCACGGCGCGGTAGGGCAGGCCCTTGGCGCGCGCGGTGCGGATATAGTCCTCGTTGAGCACCTCGATCAGCGCCGAGCGGGCGACGCGCCCCAGGATCGCCGCCTGCGGCAAGGCGAGGGCCACGGCCGGCAGGATCAGGGATTTCAACGCCGTCCAGACACCGGCACCCCAACCCGGGAAGCCGCCGGCCGGCACGAGCCGCAGCCAGACGGCAAACAGGTAGATCAACATCAGCGCGAACCAGAAATTCGGCACCGCGACGCCGATCTGGGCCGCGCCCATGGCCAGCGTATCGCCCGCGCGGCCCTGGCGGCTGGCCGAGAACACGCCGACCGGAATGGCGATGATGGTCGACAGTGCCAGCGCAATCAGCGCCAGCGGCAGGGAGACGGCGATGCGTTCACGCACCAGGTCGATGACGGGCACCGAATAGGTGTAGGAA
>NZ_RZRY01000834.1:0-2415 GCF_003998035.1 Mesorhizobium sp. M2A.F.Ca.ET.039.01.1.1
CATACGACCTATCTGTTGGGCGGGCAGCACATATGGCAGTCCCCGCCGAGGATACTGGTCGAAGAATTCGCACAAGGCCCATTCTATGAAGCTACTACGATGGGCAACGCGGTCATTGCAGATGGTACTGCCGAGTTCGACCGCCCACCCTATTTCGTCCCTTGCGAGAGCATGTTTCCGGCCCCTCTGATTGATGAGGAGCATAAGCGTATTGCCGATGTTTCGCTGAACTGTTTGCAAGCTCTCAGTCTTGGCTGGGGACCAGCGAACATTGAATTCCGATGGACGAAGCGGGGCCCAGTCGTAATAGAAGTCAATGCGCGTCTTCCAGGTTGGACCACTCCTCGGCTGATCCAACTGGCGTACGGTGTAGATGTCATCAACGAGCACATCAAGCTTGTCATCGGTGACGAATGCGATCTGCGCGCAACGCATTCGCACACTTCGGCCGCGCGGTTCCTAATTCCTGATCGCGACGGCATCCTCGATCGGATCGAGGGGGCCAGTCGGGTGGCTGCTGTACCAGGTGTCGCAGAGGTCAAATTGTATGTTGAACCCAAGACACCGATCGTCAGGAAAGGCGATCTCCGATGCATGATCGGATATGTCATCGCCGCTTCACCAACCCATGATCGGACTGAGGCGATACTTCAGCGTGCCGTCGACTTAATCGATTGGTCGATTACACCTTTTTCGACCAATGGCGAACAGGAGCGGCCTGCAGACCCTTAAGAACTCAAGCACTTGTTCCCGGCGCACCCTGTTGCGGGTCACCACCCGCCTAGCCGCATCGCACCGTGAACTTGAAACCGCAGCATAAAACGCAGCATACGTCGTCGCACGCTGCCCCCGTAAAGTAGCCGCGAAGTCCCTGGCGATCAAACCTGACATTCAAGAGGAGATGTTAGAATTATGAAGCGCGTAGCAGTCGGACGCCTGTTTCATGAATCGCACGGATATGCGTCTGCCACGGCGGCGGCAGATATCACGGTCGTTCGCGGGCAAGCTCTGATTGAGGGGGCCAAGGGAAATGGCACCACGCTTGGCGGGATTGTCGACGCTTTGATTGAACGCGCTGATATCGAAATCCTTCCCGTGTCGGATTCGATGATCGCGCCGAGCGGCGCCATCGATCATGGTTTCTACGTTGAGCAACGGCAGTTCTGGGGCGAGGAACTCAAGAAGCTCGCGCCCGATGCGATTGTCCTCGACCTGCATGGCTCGATGTCCACGACTGAGTTCGAAGATGCGGAAGGTGATTTCCTCTCCTATATTCGCGGCGCCATCGGCGGAAACGCAGTCATCGGAGTAGGTCTCGACCTTCATGCCAATATAACGCCGCAGATGCTGACGGCAGCCGACATCTGCATCGCTTGCAAGAACAATCCCCATGACGATTACTACGACAATGGCAAGAAGGTCGTCAGATTGGTTTTCGATGTCCTGGAAGGCCGTCTGCGCCCGGTCTATACCTTCGCGAAAACCCGAATGATTGCCCCAGGAAGGCTGGAAACTCATCTCAGCCCACTTAAGGAAATGCACGCACGTGCCCGCGCGCTCGAGAAGTCAGAAGCGCCAGTGGTGGATCTTAGCATTTACAACGTCTATCGCTTTGCGGATCTAATGGACATGGGTCAGGCCGCTGTGATCTTGAGCAACGGGCCATATGCGCAAGCCAAGGCGATCGTGGAGGATTACGCCCAGGAGTTCTGGGATTTGCGCGAGTGCTTCAAGGATGAAACTGTGACGATCGCAGAGGCTCTAGATGCCACTGCGAAGGACAAGAGCGGCATTACCAAGGCGCTTGCCGATCTTGGTGACCGGACGCTCGCCGGCGCGCCGGGAGACAGCACCTTGATCCTGCAGTCCGCACTGAAGCATCCCGTGAAGCTCAAGGGCGCGATGACGGTCAATGATCCGGAAACCGTCGGTCAGGCACATGCCGCCGGAGTCGGCGCGAAAATCAAAATGCGTCTCGGCGGCAAGATGACCCCGCTATATCTGCCGTTCGAGGTCGAAGGCGTGGTCAAGATGCTCAACAACAGGGATATTAAACTGATTGGACCCAGTTTTGCCAACGAATCCGCTGCTATGGGAAAGACGGCCCTTATCGAGATTGATAACCGTTTCCTTGTGATCGCCACGTCAAAGCCAGGATTCGTCGTTGATCGGGCCATTTTCGAATCCCACGACATCAATTTCAGCGAGCAGGACTTTATCGTCATGAAGTCGCAGTTCCACTTCAATCGGAATTTCGAGGGCGTTGCAGCTACTATCTATGTTGCAAGCGCGGGCCTCTCCTATTTCGTGCCAGGTGCTTTCCCCAAAAAACGCGCACGGGTCTGGCCGCACACCAATGTGGATGACGCGCCCATTGTGGCGGCTCAAGTAGTGGATCGTTTAGCGATATAAGGC
>NZ_RZRY01000835.1:0-2414 GCF_003998035.1 Mesorhizobium sp. M2A.F.Ca.ET.039.01.1.1
GCACTCGACCAGATCCTCCACCATTTCGGCACCGACACCGTCGCCGAGGTTACCGGTCGCTCGCGCCGCATCGTCAAAAAGACCGGTCGCGACAGCATCGACCGGCTCGCCGTCGAGAACCGGCCCGGCTCGGCCAACCTTGCCGAAGCCCAGGCATTCATGGATGACGACAAGGCCGTGCTGGTCTTTTCCGACGCCGGCGGCACCGGCCGCTCCTACCACGCCGATCTCGGCGCCAAAAACCAGAGACTGCGCAAGCACTATCTGCTCGAAGCTGGCTGGCGCGCTGACAACGCCATCCAGGGGCTCGGCCGGACGCACCGGACCAACCAGGCGCAGCCGCCACTGTTCCGGCCGATGGCCGCCAATGTGAAGGCCGGCAAACGTTTCCTGTCGACCATTGCCCGACGGCTAGACACGCTTGGTGCGATCACGCGCGGCCAGCGCCAGACCGGCGGGGCAGGGCTGTTCCGGTCCGAGGACAATCTCGAAAGCCCCTACGCCCGTGCTGCACTACGTCAGTTCTACTATCTGCTGCACCAGGGCAAGATCGAGGGCTGCTCGCTGAGGACCTTCGAGGCGGTCACCGGGCTGTCTCTCACCACGGACGAGGGTGGGTTGCGCGACGAGCTGCCGCCAATCACGACCTGGCTCAATCGGCTGCTGGCGCTGCGCATCGAAACCCAGAACCTGCTGTTCGAAGTGTTTGAGCAGCTGATGACGGCAAGAATTGAAGGCGCCATCGCCGCGGGCAACTATGACAAGGGGCTGGAGACGATCACGGCGGAGAGTATCATCGTCACCGATCGCCACACAGTCTACACGCATCCGGTTTCCGGCGCTCAGTCTCATGTGCTGACCGTGGCGCGCAAGGATCGCATCCGCCCGCTCGGCCTGTCCGAAGCACTGGCGATCGCACGCGCGGAACCGCAGTCGGTCCTGCTGGTCAACGCGCGGTCAAGCCGCGCGGCGATCCAGCTGCCGACGGCAAGTCTGATGCTCGACGACGGGACGATAGAGCACCGGGTGCGCCTGCTGCGGCCGACCGACGAGCTGCGCTTCGGTCTCGATGCCCTTGCCGAAACTCTTTGGCAGCCCGCCGACCGAAGGCTGTTCTGCGAGCTGTGGCAGGCAGAAGTCGCCGCCGTTCCGGAATTCACGACCAGCACCTTCCATATCGTCACCGGCCTGTTGCTGCCGATCTGGCGGCGGCTGCCGGACCATGATTGCCAGGTCTACCGGATCCAGACCGATGCCGGAGAACGCATCATCGGCCGTCACATCGCGCCGACGCTGGTCGCGACCATGTTGCGCAATCTCGGCATCGACAATGTCCCGACACTGGCGACGGAGGAGGCATGGACCGGACTGGTGGAGGGACGGATCGGCCTGCAGCTTGCCGATGGTCTGGTCCTGCGCCGCAGCCGCGTCATGAACGACTGCCGCGTCGAGCTCATCGGCTTCACCGACGCGATGGTGCCGCGCCTGAAGGCATTGGGCCTGATCGCGGAAATCATCTCCTGGAAGCTCAGGCTGTTCATCCCGACGGCCGAGCAAGGCTCCGCGATGCTCGCATCGCTTCTCGATCGCCACCGGCTCACCGGCGTCACCGACCGCGCGGCCGTGGCTTGAGAGGAGGCGATCATGACCGGCTCGGCCTCCGAGCTGGCGCGTCGTCTTGGCGATCATGCCGAGGCGGTGTGCCGCGAATATCTCTCTAACGGCCATCGTTCGGGCAATCACTGGATCGTCGGTGACGTGCGCAACACGCGCGGCCGCTCCATGCATGTGCGGTTGAGAAGCAACGCTAAAGGCCCGGCGGGCAAGTGGGTGGACGAGGCGACGTCCGAATTCGGCGATCTCCTCGATGTCATCCGCGAAAGCTGCGGCCTTATTGAGTTCCGCGATGTCGCGGACGAGGCGCGCCGCTTCCTCGCCATGCCGCGACCGCCGGCGCAAGACCCCGGCGCGGAGCGCCAGCCAGCCGCGGCACGCGGCTCCCCCGACGCCGCGCGTCGCCTGTTCGCCATGTCGCAGCCGATCGCCGACACGCTGGCCGAACGCTATCTTGCTTGCCGCGGCATCCTGCTCGCCGCGCGTGAACGCGCCTTGCGCTTCCACCCCGGCTGCTACTACCGCGATCTCGTCACCGGCGAGACGCAGACCCTGCCCGCGTTGATCGCGGCCGTCACTTCCCTCGACGGACGCATCACCGGCCTGCAACGCACCTGGTTGGATCCGAACGGCAACGGAAAGGCGCCGGTTGCAGATCCGCGCCGCTCGCTCGGCAATCTTCTAGGCAACGCCATCTGGCTCGGCATGGAGCCCGGCGAATCAATTTCGGTCATGGTCGCCGGCGAAGGTTTCGAGACGATGGCCTCGCTCCGCGTCGTGATGCCGGCACTGCCGGTGGC
>NZ_RZRY01000836.1:0-2405 GCF_003998035.1 Mesorhizobium sp. M2A.F.Ca.ET.039.01.1.1
GCCTTGTATTCGGCGAATTTGAACGGACCGGTGCCGACCGGCGCATTGTTGGCCGGGTTGTCCTCGATCTTGCCGTTTTCATAAACGTGCTTCGGCACGACGCTCGACAGCGCCGGCAGCGCGTTGCGGATGAGCTGGAACGGCGTCGGCTTGGCAAATTTGAAGACGGCCGTCAGCTCGTCCGGCGTGTCGACAGCCTCCAGGTCCTTGAACACGGTGCGGCCGAGATTCTGCAGCGGCTTCCAGATCTGCAGCGCCGAGAAGGCGACGTCGGCGGAGGTGAAGGGCTTGCCGTCATGCCATCTGACGCCGTCGCGCAGCTTGAAGCTCACCGACAGGCCGTCGGCCGCACCTTCCCAGGAAAGCGCGAGCCGCGGTTGAAGCCCGTCCTTGCCGTCGAAGGAGGCTTCGGCCAGCGTCTCGACGATCTTGCTGGAAATGAAGAAGACGCCGTTCGATGCAACGATTGCCGGGTTGAGGTTGCGCGGTTCGGAATCGGCGGCCAGCACGAGGCGGCCGCCCTTCTTCGGCGTCTGCGCGAAGCCGATGGTCGGCAGCGCGTTCGAGGCCAGCAGCAGCGCCGAACCGGCCAGCAGGCCGCGGCGTGAAACCGTCAACTCGGACATCGTTCAAACTCCCCTCTTCGCACCGCGGCAGGCGCGCCAATCGCGTGATTATGGGCCTTGGCAAAGGTTTCGCCAGAGACGGTTTTGGCGCATCATGGCTTGGCTTTGAAATTTCCGTCCGCTGGACCAGCCGGCCGAAAGAAGCTCTCATACTTTTATCTGGTAGGACCAGATTATAGCGAAGCGGGATAGAGATTCGGACATAAACCGCCTTTGGCGCGAAAGTGATCAGTTCTGGCTGGACCAGAGCGGCCAAAATGATGCAGATTTGGCCGACAGCCATAAATCATAACGTTCGGCGCTCCTGCGACCGATGAAAAACAGGGAGAGGCAGATGAACATCGCTCCGGGCAAGACCGAGGTCAGCAGTATTCCCTTCGACCAGGCGCGGGTGGACCGGCTGATGGAAGAGGCCGGCATCGACGTGCTCTTCGCCACCTCCAAGCACAACACGCAATATCTGCTCGGCGGCTACAGGTACATCTTCTTCGAGGCGATGGATGCGATCGGCCACAGCCGTTACCTGCCGATCGTGCTTTACGAGAAGGGCGGGCCGGAACACGCAGCCTATATCGGCAACAAGATGGAAGGCGGCGAACACCAGAACCATCCGTTCTGGACGCCGACCTTGCACGCCGCCTGCTGGGGCACGCTCGATGCCGCAAATCTGGCGGTGGAGCATCTGCGCCAGATCGGGAAGTCTGCGGCGCGCATCGGCATCGAGCCCGGCTTCCTGCCGTCCGACGCCTATATGCTGATCCGCAAGGCGCTGCCGGATGCCAAGCTGATGGACGCGACCGACATGCTGGAGCGCATGCGCGCCATCAAGACCGAGGCGGAGCTGGAGCAGCTGCGCATCGCCTCCGAACTGATCACCGATTCCATGCTGGCGACGATCGCCTTGGCGCGCGAGGGCACGACAAAGACCGATATCATCGAGCGGCTGAGGCGCGAGGAGACCAATCGCGGCGCGCATTTCGAATATTGCCTGCTGACGCTGGGCTCAAGCCATAACCGCGCGGCGTCCAGCCAGGCATGGAAGAAGGGCGAGGTGATGTCAATCGATTCCGGCGGCAACTATCACGGCTATATCGGCGACCTTTGCCGCATGGGCGTGCTCGGCGAGCCTGATGCCGAGCTGGAGGATCTTCTGGCCGAAGTCGAAGCAGTGCAGCAGGCGGCCATTTCCAAGGTCAAGGCCGGCATCCTCGGCGGCGACATGATCGCGCATGCGGAGAGCGTGCTGAAGGCCTCGAAGGTTTCGGCCTATACGGATTTCTTCGCCCACGGCATGGGGCTGATCACGCATGAGGCGCCGTTCCTGATGACCAACCATCCGGTCGCCTATGAAGGCACCTATGCGGCCAAGCCGCTGGAGAAGAACATGGTGCTCTCGGTCGAGACGACCATGCTCCACCCGACGCGCGGCTTCATCAAGCTGGAGGACACGGTCGCGGTGACGGACGCCGGCTATGTGATGTTCGGTGACCGCGGGCGCGGATGGAACAGGGGCGGGGTGGCAGCTTAGCTTCGACGGCGCTCCCCCTCACCCGGATTGCCAGCCGAATTGCGAAGAGCAATTCGGGGCAATCCGACCTCTCCCCGAGGGGAGAGGAGCCTGCCGGCGCCAGCGCCACCTCTTCTCCCCGCCGGCAGGGCTGTCCGGGGAAAGTTAGACATAGTCGAGGCTCATCTGATCGGGAGAGCAGCGGGGGTACCTTCGACTTGGATTGACGGGCGGCGGTTTGTCGATGGCGGCGATGTGGCGCCGCTCGAACA
>NZ_RZRY01000837.1:0-2403 GCF_003998035.1 Mesorhizobium sp. M2A.F.Ca.ET.039.01.1.1
CAGCCGTCATGATCGCCACTGGCACCGACATTGGTGACGGACAACAAGCCCGGCTTCTTGCGTCCACGGCACGCTTCCGGGACGAAGTCGCGGAACTGTTTTGCTCGAAGCAACCGAAACCGAAATCCGCAACCAGGTTCGCCAGGCGGATCAGGCGCTAACGCCGCAGATTGAACCAGTGCCGGGACACAGACCCGTCTTTGGCAGAAATATCGAAGTAATACGGATCCCCGCGCGACGGACGAGGCATCGAAATCGTATCACTGCATCCTTCGCGACGGCTGCATGTATTGCGACCCTTCTGGACGCACAGACTCGGTTCGCTGCGCGCGCCGTGACCGACCTCGGAATATCCGACGCTCCAGCCGGCCGGACAATCGGCGTATTTTTCGTAGCCGGGCGAGCCGGTACCTGCTTCGGGGCAGGTGGGCCACGAGAAACCCCAGCTGCTCATGGCCGAGATCAATCGATCCATGGGCGGGTGGCAGGCAGGCACGCCATGCCAGGATGGGTTTGATGACGACGCGCACAAAAGCACTTCGCAACCCCACTCGCTGGCCTGCGTGTCAACAACCGCGGCTGCTAGCGAAGCCAATGCGCTCGACGCGAGGACAATGGTGGACCTGATGAGCCGCATGGTCATTTCTCCTGAGCATCCAAATTCAGCGGTCTGATCGGCGCGGCCGTTTGCGCGCGTCGGCGAATGGCGGAGAGATCTCTCGCGATCGCTCAGCCAGTAGATTGAAGTCGGCGACCGGTTGTCTCTGCAGCGTTCGATCGACGGCCCTTCCGCGCCACTCGTCCATGTCGAGCACGTAGGTGGCCCACATCCCGGATCGGGCCGTCATGGCGTGGCGTTGCCACGCGTCGTACCCTGGAAGGGCAGGGGAGGTGACCAGCGCCCAGCCGACCCGCAGCATCTCGACAGCGAGGTCGCGTCCCCTCGTGGAACAGGCACCGACATAGGCGCCGTCTGAATTAAACGCGGTCGCCCGACACGTCACGTGATCGTCGCCGACCACCCTCTTGAGCCAGGCCTTGGCAAGGGGGCCGCACGGCACGGGTTTCAGCACAGTGTTCTTGCCGTATCGGGTTGGATCGAAGGCCCATTGGGGCAGTTCGCACACATCTATACCGGCAAGACGGACTTTCTCGGCCGATCGCGGAAACCAGAGTGTCCGTCCATCGATGACCGCTACCCGGCCGACGATTGCCTTAGAGATAGTTTGGCTGGACGGCGAAGACGGCCCCGCTCCCGGCCCGATGGCGTCGGCCGGCCAGCTAGGGGAGGCGGCAACCGACAGCGCCAGAAGAGCAGCAAAACAGGTCGCTCGCATTCTCATTGGATCGTCGGGCTCCGTGCCGCGGCACGACCGAGCAGGATCGCCGGATGCTGCACGTCCTTGAACTGCCACAGGCCAGCGTGCTTTTCACGCGCAACCTGTTCAGCTACCGCATATGCGGGCGAGTAAGGAAGGCCGTCCGGCTGCAGAGCGGCGAAGGCGTAGCCAGACGTGATCATCAGATTGCCAAGATCCAACTGATCGGCGCCGACTGTCGCATAGCAAACGACATAAGTAACTTTGGCAATCGTCGCTATCGGCGAGCAGACCGGCTTGGTGTCAGCAATGAATGCCGCCATGACAGCAAGGGAGGCTTCGCCGCAATCCTCTCGGCGGCCGGAGCTATCCGCATAGTACGTGCCGCGCAGGCAAGACTGCACACCGTAGAGGTGATACCTCGCACCGGCGTCTGTCCAGCTGTCGCCGCTCTCGAGCGCCACGCCGGGCCGGAGATTGAAATAGCCTGCGGGGGTGGCGGCCACAGGCCCCGAAATCACGGCGGCCAATACGACAGCGAGCGATCTCATTTCGTCTTGATCCGGGGATCTGCCCACATGCCGTAGCCGCCACCCCGGCCAATCTTTTCTGCCTGCTCAAGATCTGGCCGTGCGAGGCCTCCGCCCGGCTTCTTGGCAAGTCGATGCGTGCCGAGCGATACCAATTGCTCCTCGAACATGTCGACCGTGTCGAGACTGCCGGGGTAGTTGTAGTAGCCGTAACAGGTCGCGTCCTGGATAGGCGCGTTGGCTTCGCTGACGAAGGCGCGGCAATAAATCACCTTTGGCGACTTCAACAGTGTCTTGAGCCCTTGCTCGGCATAGTCGGCGCAGCTGCCGGCGAAGTTCTCGCGACGGTTCACCATGTCGCCCTCGCAGGGCTCGATACCGAAGAGGTGGACGGTGACCTTGTCGTCGACCGCGAAATCGGTCGGCGAAACCGTTTTGAAGCCAGTGGCTGAGGCGAAGCCTTTACGATCCGTGACGCCGCCCTTGCCGTCGTAATATTCGATGACCAGCACGGTTTTCCCGGGTGCGGCGAGCGAACGGATATAGGCTTGGTC
>NZ_RZRY01000838.1:0-2400 GCF_003998035.1 Mesorhizobium sp. M2A.F.Ca.ET.039.01.1.1
TGCCGCTGCTGGCCGGCGCCGACGGCGAGCCGGACCCGACGCCGAACATCCAGCAGCCGCCTGTCCCCGTCGAGCCCGCCGCGAGCGACGGCACCCCGGCGCAGCCGGGGTCGCAATGGGGCCGTGGAGCAGCGACGCCTCGGGACTGAACCGATTTGGGTGCCTCGTGGGATATTGACGCGCGGATTTGCCGCCACTACGGAAACGGCACCGCTGGGCGGATATTCCGCCCGTAATGTCGGCTTTCGACAACTCTGACAGGGCGTACGCTGCTATAGCGCCCCGACTATCTCAGGAGAGGTGACAGGAAAATGAAGATCCTTGTGCCCGTGAAGCGGGTTGTGGATGCCAACGTCAAGGTCCGGGTGAAAGCCGACGGACTCGGCGTCGAGCTCGCCAATGTCAAGATGGCGATGAACCCGTTCGACGAGATCGCGGTCGAGGAAGCGATCCGCATCAAGGAAGCCGGCAAGGCGGAAGAGATCATCGTCGTCTCGGTCGGCCCGCAGCAGGCGCAGGAAACGCTGCGCACCGCGCTCGCCATGGGCGCCGACCGGGCCATTCTGGTTAAGACTGACGAGCAGACCGAGCCGCTCGGCGTCGCCAAGGTGCTGAAGGGCGTGGTCGAGGCGGAGAAGCCCGGCCTCGTCATCCTCGGCAAGCAGGCGATCGATGACGATTCGAACCAGACCGGCCAGATGCTGGCGGCGCTGCTTGGCTGGTCGCAGGGCACCTTCGCCTCCAAGGTCGAGCTTGCCGGCGATCATGCCAAGGTGACGCGCGAGGTCGACGGCGGCCTGCAGACGGTCGAACTGAAGATGCCGGCGATCGTCACCGCCGACCTTCGCCTCAACCAGCCGCGCTATGCATCGCTGCCCAACATCATGAAGGCGAAGAAGAAGCCGCTCGACGAGAAGAGCCCGGCCGACTTCGGCGCCGACGTCAAGCCGCGCCTCAAGGTGATCAAGACCGAGGAGCCGGGCGGCCGCAAGGCGGGCGTCAAGGTGAAGTCGGTGGCCGAGCTGGTCGAGAAGCTGAAGAACGAAGCCGGCGTGCTCTAAGCGATCGGGAAAGGATAAAGACAATGGCAATTCTCCTCATCGCCGAACACGACAACGCAAGCCTTTCCGACCAGACCGCCAAGGCGCTGTCGGCGGCGCTCCAGATCGGCGCGGAAGTCGACGTGCTGGTGGCCGGCAAGGGCGCCAAGGGCGCGGCCGACGCCGCCGCCAAGCTGAAGGGCGTTCGGAAAGTGCTGCTGGCCGAAGCGGACGAGCTTTCGGAACGCCTCGCCGAGCCGACTGCGGCTCTCGTCGTCTCGCTTGCGGGCGGCTACGACACGATCATCGCGCCGGCCACTTCCGCCGGCAAGAACATCGCGCCGCGCGTCGCCGCCCTGCTCGACGTCGCCCAGGTGTCGGAAATCATCGAAGTGGTCTCGCCTGACACCTTCAAGCGGCCGATCTATGCCGGCAACGCCATCCAGACCGTCCAGTCGACCGACGCCAAGAAGGTCATCACGGTGCGCACCGCCTCCTTCGCGGCAGCGCCGGAAGGTGGTTCTGCCGCGGTCGAGACGGTCGGCGCCGCCGCCAACCCCGGCCTGTCGTCCTTCGTCGAGAACAAGCTCTCGGAGAACGATCGTCCGGAACTGACCTCGGCCAAGATCATCATCTCCGGCGGCCGCGCGCTCGGCTCTTCGGAGAAGTTCCAGGAAGTCATCCTGCCGGTCGCCGACAAGCTCGGCGCCGCGGTCGGCGCGTCCCGCGCCGCGGTCGACGCGGGCTATGCCCCGAACGACTGGCAGGTCGGCCAGACCGGCAAGGTGGTCTCGCCCGACCTCTACATTGCCGTCGGCATCTCCGGCGCCATCCAGCACCTGGCCGGCATGAAGGACTCCAAGGTGATCGTCGCCATCAACAAGGACGAGGAGGCGCCGATCTTCCAGGTTGCCGATTACGGCTTGGTCGGCGATCTCTTCGTCATTTTGCCGGAGCTGCAAAAGGCGCTTTGACGCCGTCCGTTCTGGCATATTAAAATCCAAAGGGTGGGGTAGACGAAGTCGCCCCGCCCTTTTAGTTTGCACTGCACAAAAAGCGGGCCATCAAGGTCCGGAGCCAATCCGGCGGTTCGCCTCCGGATTGCGGGAAACAAACAAGCAGGAGCGTCTTTGTACTTCAAGGAAGTGCGGACGTTCCGGACGGGATCGGGGTTCATGAGCAAGATCGAGACGATCGGCATTGTCGGCGCGGGTCAGATGGGTGGCGGTATCGCCCATGTCTCTGCGCTGGGCGGCTACAAGGTCCTGATCCACGACATATCGGCCGACCGGATCGAGAAGGGCATCGCCACCATCAGTGGCAACATGGCCCGCCAAGTCGGTTCCGGCAAGCTTGAGGA
>NZ_RZRY01000839.1:0-2398 GCF_003998035.1 Mesorhizobium sp. M2A.F.Ca.ET.039.01.1.1
TGCGGCAGCGGCAACTGTCCGGGAATGGAGATCAACGGCCGCGAGTTCTTGTCGGCACCAGGCAGCGGGATCGAGCGGAACAGCCCTTGCGTATAGGGATGGCGCATCCGGTCGAACACGTCCTCGATCTTGCCGGTCTCGACCGCCTCGCCGGAATACATCACCGTGATACGGTCGCAGGTCTCGAGGATCAGGCCGAGATTGTGCGACACGAAGATCATCGAGGTGCCGAACTTCTCGCCCAGACCCTTGACCAGCTCGACGATGCCCGCCTCGACGGTGACGTCGAGCGCGGTGGTCGGCTCGTCGAGCAGAAGCAGCGCCGGCTTGGACAACAGCGCCATGGCAATCACGATGCGCTGCTGCTGGCCGCCGGAAAGCTGGTGCGGATAGGAGCGCATCATGCGCTCCGGGTCGGGCAGCCTCACCGCCCGCACCATCTCCAGCGCCCTGTTGTAGGCCTCCTCCTTCGACACCTTGTCGTGGATCAGCGGCACTTCCATCAGCTGCTGGCCGATCTTCATCGCGGGGTTGAGGCTCGCCATCGGCTCCTGGTAGATCATGGCGATCTTGTTGCCGCGGATGGCGCGCAGCTCCTCCTCGGAGAGCTCGCCCATGTCCTTGCCCTGGAACTTGATGCGCCCGCCGACGATCTTCCCGATGTTGGAGAGGTCGCGCATGATGCCGAGCGACACCGTCGACTTGCCGCAGCCGGATTCGCCGACGATGCCCATCGCCTCGCCGGGCATCACCGTGCAGGAGAAATCCATCACGGCCGGGATCTCGCCCTTGCGGGTGAAGAAGGAGATCGAGAGATTCTCGATCTCGATGATGGGTTGAGCCGGATCTCGAACCGCTTCGTTCATGGGTCGCTCCAATCCTAAATTGTTCCAGCAGGTAGGGCCTGAGCCCTCGCCATCAATCCTTCATCGACTGTTCGCGCAGCGAGTCCGCCAAAAGGTTGAGCCCCAGCACGAACGACATCAGGGCGATCGTCGGCGGCAGCGCCGGGTGGATGAAGGAACGCAGCAGCCGGCTGGCGTCCTTGATCGCGGTGCCCCAGTCGGGGCTTTCCGGCGCCAGCCCCAGGCCGAAATAGCCGAGCGTTCCGAGCAGGATCGTCGTGTAGCCGATGCGCAGGCACGCATCGACGATCAGCGGCCCGCGCGCATTGGGCAATATCTCCCAAAGCATGATGTACCAGGGCGATTCACCGCGCGTCTGCGCCGCCGCCACATAGTCGCGCGTCTTGATGTCCATGGTCAGCCCGCGCACGATGCGGAACACGCCGGGGCTGGAAGCGAACACCACCGCCACGAAGATGTTGAGCTGGTTGGGATCGATGTGGACAATGTGCAGCGGATCCTTGTCGAAGACCAGGCCGACATAAATCCAGCCACCGAGGATAAGCGTGATACCGAGCAGGATATAGAGCCGGTCCGGCCGGTTCTTGAAACGCGTCCAGAACAGGACGCTGAAGAAGATGATCGGGAACAAGAAGAACAGACCCGCCATCGCATAGGGGATCGGCGTGTCCATGATGCCCGGTGTCACCAGGAGGTAGAACAACAGGATCACCGGGAAAGCCAGCACCAGATTGGCGAGGAAGGACAGCAGCGTGTCAATCCTGCCGCCGTAATAGCCGGCCGGCAGGCCGAGCGTGATGCCGACCATGAGCGCGAAGCCGGTGGCGGCCGGCGCGATGATCAGCACGATCTGGCTGCCGTAGACCATGCGCGAGAACACGTCGCGGGCGAGCTTATCGCCGCCGAAATAATAGACCAGCTTCGACGCCGGCTCGATCGCGCCGGGCAGCGCGTCCTTCATCACCGAGACCTGCGCCAGGGGATCGAAGGGCGAGATGGTCGAAGCGAAGATCGCCGTGAACAGCCAGAACAGGCAGATGAAGACGCCGGCGATGCCGACGCCGCTGTCAAAGAGCTGGCCGTAAAGGCCAAGCCGCTTCTTATAGGCAAAGCTGACGCCCATCACCAGGATCAACGCGATCCACACCGGCCAGAAACGCCAGAGCACGCCGACAACGATGTCGAAGGCATTGATATACTCGGTCTGCATCGGCCCTGCCCCTTATTGAACCCTGATGCGCGGATTGAGGAACGCGTAGCCGACATCGGAGATGAGCTGCGTGATCAAGACGATGAACACCGAAACCAGCGAGCAGCCGAGCAGCAGGTCGATGTCGTTGTTGCCCGCAGCCTCGACCAGCGTATAGCCGAACCCCTGGTAGCGGAACATCACCTCGACGATGACGACGCCGGTGAGCAGCCAGGGAAACTGCAGCATGATGACGGTAAACGGCGCGATCAAAGCGTTGCGCAGCGCATGCTTGACGACCACGCTGCCGAAGGACAGACCCTTGAGGCGGGCAGTTCGGATG
>NZ_RZRY01000083.1:0-14856 GCF_003998035.1 Mesorhizobium sp. M2A.F.Ca.ET.039.01.1.1
ATTCTGCACCGTGGCGGCGCTTCCAAGTCACGGAATGGATTCTATGGTCTGCGCCGCGTCGCTTCGCTCCTTGCTCCGCCATAGAATGACGAAGTTGGGGCGGCCTCGACCAATCCCCGGCGCTTGCGCCGATTTCACGGGCCTGAGCAGAAAGTCTTGCGCCAAGACAAACGGCAATCTTTCAAAATCCCTGTATCAGGGATTAGCCCGCTTTCGCTGGCGGCACGTGTAACAAACGCCTATGTTCCGACGAATACCCGTTGCAAGTAACAACGAGCCGCCAAGGCCGAGGAGATTTCATGGACACCCACGCCTATCCCGTCACCCGCACCGATGCCGAGTGGCGCGCCCGGCTGACGCCGGAGCAGTATGCCGTCATGCGCAATCACGGCACCGAGCGCCCGGGCAGCTGCGCGCTGCTCTATGAGAAGCGCGCCGGCACTTTCTTTTGCGTCGGCTGTGACCAGCCGCTGTTCGAATCCAAGCTGAAGTTCGAGAGCGGCACCGGCTGGCCGAGCTTCAACGATCCGGTCCCGGGCTCGATCGAGACCACCGTCGACCGCAGCTACGGCATGGTCCGCACCGAATGCCACTGCTCGCGCTGCGGCAGCCATCTCGGCCATGTCTTCGAGGACGGCCCGCCGCCGACCGGCCTGCGCTATTGCATCAACGGTGTGGCGCTGCGCTTCGAGCCATCGGCTTGATCGCTCTAAAATGACTTCGCAAAGGGCGGCTTCGGCCGCCCTTTTCGTATCGAGCAATTCCAGGAAAGATGTGATGCGGCTCAGGCGACCGCCGTCGCGATCAGCCAGAGCGCCGAGCCGAGCATCATCAGTTGCGCCTTCAGGCCGCCGCTCTTCTCCGCCGTTCGCCAGATGGCGACCGTCAGGAAGATGTTGTAGGGAACGGGGAGGAAATGCACCGCCAGCACCAGCCAGAGCGGCAGCTTCAATCCAAGCAGGATCAGCGCCAGCGCCGAAGAGGCGATGCTCAGGATCGTCGCGACGAGCAGCATGTCGCGCCAGAACAGCCGGTCGAGCGGCGCTTCACCCCTCCAGCGCGTATAGAAAAAATCCGTCATCGCCCGCGACCTATCTCCGCCCCAGGACTTCGGTCACGGCTTCTTCGAAGCGCGAGCACTCTGTCACCAGCCAGTCGGTCATGGCCGGCCAGTTGTCCTCGGCATAGCAGTTCACATGCCATAGCGAGTTGATGCCGAGACCTTGCGAGCTCTGCTCGGGCTTGAGCTTCAGCTTCGCCTCGATCGCCGGCTGGAACGGCTTCAGCCGCGACCATGAGTCCGTTGCCCCGAACTTCTCATTGCGCCCGAAGAAGACGCCGACATGGTTTTGCGCCGGCGCGACATACATCGAAAGCACCAGGGCGAAATCCGGCAGCCCGCGCTGCCAGAACCAAGGTCCGCGCCGCGCCAGCGTGGCTTTTTCTTGCGGATGCCGCTCGGCGAACAGGGCCCAGAAGCCGCGATGGCGGAACTCCGAGGCGCGGCGGCCGCCGAAGTCGAATTCAGTCATGACCGGCTGCCGGCCATGAGCGCTTACACCATGCCGAGAGCGGCCTTGTAGAGGTCGAGGATGGACTCCTCCTCCTGGCGCTCCGCCTGGTCCTTCTTGCGCAGCCGCACGATGGTGCGGATCGCCTTGGTGTCGAAGCCGGTGCCCTTGGCCTCGGCATAGACATCCTTGATGTCGTCGGAGATCGTCTTCTTCTCTTCCTCGAGTCGCTCGATGCGCTCGATGATGGTGCGCAGCTGGCCGGCGGCTACAGTCTGGCTGGTCTCGGTGATTTCGTCGGCCATTTTCTCTCCGCGTCTTCTGAAGCCAGGGCGATTCCCGCCACGGCAAATTGGAGCGGGTTCGATGCCCGAGCGGACGCTGCGGGTCAAGACACTTGTCGAGTGCCTGTGGACGGCTGCTGTCAGCCGCCCATAAGGGATCGCGCTCCGACCGTCACTTAAAGGCTATGAGCAGATCCTTCGCATCGATCTGGTCGCCGGCCTTGACCAGCACTTCGGCGATCTCGCCGTCGCGTTCGGCGTGCAGCGCGGTTTCCATCTTCATCGCCTCGATCGACAAGAGCACGTCGCCCGCCTTGACCGCCTGTCCAGGCGCCACGGCAAGCGCCGAGACCACGCCCGGCATCGGCGCGCCGACATGGCTCTCATTGCCGGGCTCGGCCTTGCGGCGCGCCTTGGCGGCGGAAGCGCCATGCGCGCGGTCAGGCACCTTTATGCGGCGCGGCTGGCCGTTGAGCTCGAAGAAGACCGTGACCATGCCCTTGTCGTCGACATCGCCGAACGCCTGGCAGCGGACCACCAGCGTCTTGCCCTTCTCGATGTCGAGGAAGATCTCGTCTTCCGACTTCATGCCGTAGAAATAGGTCGGTGTCGGCAGGACGCTCACCGGCCCGTAGGTCTCCTGCGCGGCAGCGAAATCGGTGAACACCTTCGGATACATCAGCCAGGAAGCGAACTCATACTCCGAGAGCTTGCGCTCGAGCTTCGTCTCGATGTCCTTGCGGCTGGCCTTGAGGTCGGCGGGCTTCAGCAGCGAGCCGGGCCTGACCGTGATCGGCTTGTCGCCCTTCAACGCCTTCTTCTGCAGCGCCGCTGGCCAGCCGCCGGGCGACTGGCCAAGATCGCCGCGCAGCATCGACACGACCGAATCCGGGAAGGCGATGTCCTTGGCCGGGTTCTCGACATCGGCGACGGTGAGGTCCTGGCTGACCATCATCAGCGCCATGTCGCCGACCACCTTGGATGACGGCGTCACCTTGACGATGTCGCCGAACATCAGGTTGACGTCGTGATAGGCCTGCGCCACCTCATGCCAGCGTGTCTCCAGCCCGAGCGAGCGCGCCTGTTCCTTGAGGTTGGTGAACTGGCCGCCCGGCATCTCGTGCAGATAGACTTCCGAGGCGGGCCCCTTGAGATCGCTCTCGAAAGCCGCGTACTGGTTGCGCACCGCCTCCCAGTAGAAGGAGATGTGACGGATCCATTGCGGGTCGAGACCGGGATCGCGGTCGGTGCCCTTCAGCGCCTCGACGATCGAGCCGAGGCAGGGCTGCGAGGTGTTGCCGGAAAAGGAATCCATCGCCGCGTCGATGGCGTCGGCGCCGCTCTCCACCGCCGCCAGCACCGTCGCCGCCGAGAGGCCCGACGTGTCATGCGTGTGGAAATGGATCGGCAGGTCGGTCGCCTCGCGCAGCGCCTTGAACAGAACGCGCGCCGCGGCCGGCTTGAGCAACCCGGCCATGTCCTTGACGGCGATGATGTGGGCGCCGGCCGCTTCCAGCTCCTTGGCCAGCCCGACATAATATTTGAGGTCGTATTTGGCGCGGGCCGGATCGAGGATGTCCCCGGTGTAGCATATCGCCGCTTCGACCAGCTTGCCCTCGGCGCCGACCGCGTCCATGGCGACGCGCATGTTCTCGACCCAGTTCAGGCAGTCGAAGACGCGGAACAGGTCGACGCCGCCGCTTGCCGCCTGTTTGACGAAATGCTGCACGACATTGTCGGGATAGTTGGTGTAGCCGACGCCGTTGGCGCCGCGCAAAAGCATCTGCAGCAGAAGGTTGGGCGCGGCCTCGCGCACTTTGCCCAGCCGCTCCCAAGGGTCCTCGGTGAGGAAGCGCATGGCGACGTCGAACGTCGCGCCGCCCCAGCATTCCAGCGACAACAGTTGCGGCAGGGCGCGCGCATAGGTGCCGGCGATGCCGACGATGTCATAGGTGCGCATGCGCGTGGCGAGCAGCGACTGGTGGCCGTCGCGCATCGTCGTGTCGGTGACCAGCACCTGGCGCTGCGCCCGCATCCAGGCGGCGAATTTCTCCGGGCCGAGCGCATCGAGCCTCTGCTTGCTGCCGTCCGGGATATGGCCGTTGAGATAGGGCACCACGGGTGCGGCCGCATTCGCCTTCGGCGCCGGCCGGCCGCGCGTCTCGGGGTGGCCGTTGACGCTGACATCGGCCAGATAGGTGAGCAGCTTGGTGGCGCGGTCCTGCCGCTTCACCTGCTCGAACAGTTCCGGCGTCGTGTCGATGAACTTGGTCGTGTAGGAATTGTCGGCGAAGCGCGGGTGGTTGATGATCGCTTCGAGGAAGGTGAGGTTGGTGGCCACACCCCGGATGCGGAACTCGCGCAGCGCCCGGTTCATGCGCGAGATCGCCTCGCCGGGCGTCGGCGCCCAGGCCGTCACCTTTTCGAGCAGCGGATCGTAGAACCGGGTGATGACCGCGCCCGAATAGGCCGTGCCGCCGTCGAGCCGGATGCCGAAGCCGGCCGCCTCGCGATAGGCGGTGATGCGGCCATAGTCCGGGATGAAATTGTGCTCCGGATCCTCGGTGGTGATGCGGCACTGCAGCGCGTGGCCGTTGAGCCTGATGTCCTTCTGCGCCGGCACGCCTGATTGCTTCGTGCCGATGGCGAAGCCGTCCAGGATATGGATCTGCGCCTTGACGATGTCGATGCCGGTCACCTGCTCGGTGACGGTGTGCTCGACCTGGATGCGCGGATTGACTTCGATGAAGTAGAACTTGCCGGTGTCGGCGTCCTGCAGGAACTCGACCGTGCCGGCGCCGATATAGCTCGTTTCGCGCGCGATCTTGAGCGCATAGCCGCAAAGCTCCTGGCGCAGCTCTTCGCTCAAGTAAGGCGCCGGCGCGCGCTCAACGACCTTCTGGTTGCGGCGCTGGATCGAGCAGTCGCGCTCGAACAGATGCACCGCATTGCCGTGGGTGTCGCCCAGCACCTGCACCTCGACATGGCGGGCGCGTTCGATCAGCTTTTCGAGATAGACCTCGTCCTTGCCGAAGGCGGCCTTGGCCTCGCGCTTGCCTTCCATCACCTCGCGCGCGAGGTCTGCCTCGGCACGGATGGCCCGCATGCCACGGCCGCCACCGCCCCATGAGGCCTTCAGCATCACCGGATAGCCGATCTGCGCGGCGAGCTTCTTGACCTCGTCCATGTCGTCGGGCAGCGGATCGGTTGCCGGCACGACCGGCACGCCGACCTCGATCGCGAGGTTGCGCGCCGCGACCTTGTTGCCCAGCCGGCGCATCGTTTCCGGCTTCGGGCCGATGAAGGTGATGCCGGCCTCCGCACAGGCCTCGGCGAATTCCGGGCTTTCCGACAGCAGGCCGTAACCGGGATGGATGGCGTCGGCGCCGGACAGCCTGGCGACCCGGATCACCTCCTCTATCGACAGGTAGCTCTCGATCGGGCCCATGTCCTTGGCGAGATGCGGGCCGCGCCCGACCTGGTAGCTTTCATCGGCCTTGAAGCGGTGCAGCGAATATTTGTCCTCCTCCGCCCAGATCGCCACGGTTTTGAGACCGAGCTCATTGGCCGCGCGGAACACGCGGATGGCGATTTCGGACCGGTTGGCGACGAGGATCTTCGTGATGGCCAAGGACTGGGCTCCAGCAGCGTAAAGGAGGTGAACGGCGCATGATTAACGTGAAAATGCTGCAGCGCAAACAAATTTGCGCGACACCTAAAACGGTTTAACTCGCTTGTTTGCGGCAGGCGCGCCGTTGTTGCTCCTCCACCTGTCTGCCGCGGGCGGCCTGAGCGCGTTCCGTGCCGCCGGGCGGAGCTTCCGGCCGGCTGCGACCGCGCAAACGAAAATGCCCGGCGCAAGCGCCGGGCATCCGTTGCAAGTCGGCTTCTATTTGCCGGCTTATTTCTCGAAGTAGCTGTACTTGCCGTCGTCACCCTTCTTCCATTCGTAGATGACGTAGTCGGGACGGGTGATGTCGCCCTTGGCGTCGTAGCCGATCTCGCCGATAACCGTCTTCCACGGACCGCCGGACTTGATCACTTCGGCAACCTTCTGCGCATCGTCGGCCGAACCGACCTTGGCGATGGCCTGGGTGATGATCTGCACGGCGGCATAGGAGTAGAGCGTGTAGGCTTCCGGCTCGAAGCCGGCGGCGCGGAACTTCTCCACGACTTCCTTGGCGTCCGGGTTCTTGCGCGGATCCGGAGCGAAGGTGTTGAGCGTGCCGGCAACCGCGTCACCCGCGATCGAGGCCAGTTCGTTGGAGACGATGCCATCGCCCGAGAACATCGGCGCCTTCAGGCCCTGGTCGGCCGTCTGACGGATGATCAGGCCGGCTTCGGTGTGCAGGCCACCCCCAGTAGATCAGGTTGACGTTGTTTTCCTTCATCTTGGCGATGAGGGCCGAGAAGTCCTTGTCGCCGACATTGATGCCTTCATACATCACTTCCTTGATGCCGTTGGCGTTGAGGTTCTTCTTGGTCTCGTCGGCAAGGCCCTGCCCGTAAGGCGTCTTGTCGTGGACGATGGCGATCTTGGCGTCCTTGAAGTTCTTGGCGATGTAGTCGCCGGCCACCTTGCCCTGCTGGTCGTCGCGACCGCAGGTGCGGAAGGTGTTCCACAGGCCGCGCTCGGTAAGCTTAGGATTGGTTGCCGACGGCGTCATGACGAGGATGCCGTTTTCGGCATAGACTTCCGATGCCGGAATGGTCACGCCCGAGTTGAAGTGGCCGTCGACGAACTTGACGCCGTCGGCGACGAACTTGTTGGCGACCGAGATGCCTTGCTTGGGATCGGAGACGTCGTCACCGATCTCGATCTTGAGCTGCTGGCCATTGACGCCGCCCGCCGCGTTGATGTCGGCGACAGCCTGTTCCGCGCCCTTCTGCAGCTGTGCGCCGAAGGCCGCGTTCGGGCCGGTGATCGGACCGGCGACGCCGATCAGGATATCGGCCCACGCGCTGCCGCTGAACGCGATGAACGCGGTCAGCGCAACGGCGGACAAGAGTGATTTTTTCATTGAAACGCTCCCATTTACGGAGTGGGCGTGGATGATGCTTTCATGCGATGCCCACCCTTATCGCAGAAAGCATAGAATGCCGATTTTCAGGCACTTGTCACGCCAATTCATCCCCGAAAAGGCGTTAATCATAAACGTCAAACCTTCGGCTTCCAGCTTAATAAGGAAGCTCTTTCATAGAGCCAGTTATACTGCGTCACCATCTGGTTGGTGCGCGTGTATTGATAGCCGAGGAAGCCCAGTACCATCAGCACGATGGTGTCGACGATATAGTAATGCAGCGAGAACATCGTGCCGCCGAACAGCGCGTGATGGATGAACCGGATGCCGATACCGAGACCGAGCATGTAGAAGAACAGCTGAACGTGGCTGCTCCAGGTCTGCGCCGCCGCCTTGCCGGTCATCCATGCCGCCCAGCCGCCGAGCAGGCAGGTGACGAACAGGAACTGCCAGATCGAGGCTTCTTCGTAGAGAATACCTTGCATGATGAAGACCTCTCTTAGTGATGACCGCCTTCGAGATAGGCGGCGCGCACTTCCGGATTGGCGAGCAGTTCCTTGCCGGAGCCGCTCATGGTCACATTGCCGTTGACCATGACATAGCCGCGGTCGGCGAGCTTCAGGGCGCCGAAGGCATTCTGCTCGACCAGGAACACGGTCAGCCCCTGCGTCTTGTTGAGCTCGCGGATGGCGTCGAAGATCTGCTTGACGATCAACGGCGCGAGACCCAGCGACGGCTCGTCGAGCAGCAGGAGCTTCGGCCGCGCCATCAGCGCGCGACCGATCGACAGCATCTGCTGCTCGCCGCCTGAAAGCGTGCCGCCGCGCTGGCCGATGCGCTCCTTCAGGCGCGGGAACAGCGTGAACACCTTCTCGACGTCCTCGTCGTAATGCTTGAGATTGTCGAGGCTGGCGCCCATCTGCAGATTTTCCATCACCGTCATGCGCGGGAAGATGCGTCTGCCTTCCGGGGATTGCGCGATGCGCAGCCGCGCGATTTCATGCGTCGGCATCTTGGTGATGTCGGTGCCGGCGAAGGTGATGGTGCCGGCGCGGGCGCGCGGTGCCCCGAAGATGGTCATCATCAGCGTCGACTTGCCGGCGCCGTTGGCGCCGATCAGCGCCACGATCTCACCCTGGTTGACGCTGACATCGACGCCGTTCAGCGCCCGGATGTTGCCGTAGTAGGTCTCGATCCCCTTGATGTCGAGCAGCGTTGTGCCGGCCATTATTTGCGCCCTCCAGGCTTGCCCGCTGTGGGCTTGGCCGCGGTTTCCTTGCCCTTCGAAGCGCTGCCGGCTTTCGCGGCTGAAGCCTTGGCGGCCGGCTTTTTAGGCGCTGTTTTCGCTGCGCCGGATTTCGCAGCCGGCTTGGCTGCCGATTGGGGCTTGCTGGCGATCGAAGCGGCGCGGGCGTCGACTTGCGCCGCTTTCGACGCGACCTTGGACACGGTGACCCGCTCGCCCTCGTCCGCGTGCTCGACACTGTCGGAAACCGGTCCCGCCATCATCGAAGCGGAGTTGCCTGGGCCATGCGCGGAGTCGGGACCGGTATCGAGCTGCTCGATGACGTCCTCGTCGCCGACTTCGGTCAGCACCGTCTCGACCTCTTCGTCGTCGACGCCGAGATAGGCGGCGATGACGCGCGGATCGGTACGGACCGATTGCGGATTGCCGTCGGAAATCTTGCGGCCGTATTCGAGCACCACGACGTGATCGGAAATCTGCATGACCACCGACATGTCGTGCTCGATGAGCAGGATAGACGTGCCGGTGTTGTTCTTGATGTCCATCAGCAGGTCGTTCAGCGCCGCCGATTCCTTCGGGTTGAGGCCGGCGGCCGGCTCGTCCAGGCACAAAAGCTCCGGCCCTGTGCACATGGCGCGCGCGATTTCCAGGCGCCGCTGCGCGCCGTAGGGCAGATCGCCGGCCGGATCGTCGGCGCGATCGATAAGGTCGGCCTTTTCCAGCCAGTGCCTGGCGAGGTCGATCGACTCGGCTGACGCCTGGCGGTAGCTCGGAAAGCCGAACAGGCCAAGGAAGGTATAGCCCGAAGCCTTCATCAGCTTGTTGTGCTGCGCCACCAGAAGGTTTTCCAAGAGCGTCATGCCGGAGAACAGGCGGATGTTCTGGAAAGTGCGCGCCACCTTGGCGCGCGCCGGGATCTCGTGGTTGGGCAGGCGCTCGAGCAGGTAGGTCGAGCCGTCACGCCTGTTCAGCGTCAGCATGCCTTCCGACGGCTTATAGAAGCCTGTGATGCAGTTGAACACGGTTGTCTTGCCGGCGCCGTTCGGTCCGATCAACGCGGTGATCTCGCCGCGCCTGGCCTGGAAGGACAGGTCGCCGATGGCGACCAGGCCTCCGAACTTCATCGACAAATGCTCGACCTGCAGGATGAAGTCGTTTGCAGAAGCTTGCGCGTTCATCAGCCGTGCCCCTCCTTGGTGAAGGACGCCGAGACCGCTCTTCGTTCTTTCAGGAAGGCCGTCGGTTCTCGACTGCCGACGAAGCCGCGCGGCTTCCACAGCATGACGATGACCATGGCCATGCCGAACAGCAGCATGCGGTAGAGTTCCGGTGTGAAGTCGGGTCCGAACACAGCCTTGAGGAAGTCAAGTTCGCGCAGGATCTCGGTGCCGCCGATCATGACCAGCGCCGCCACGGCAATGCCGCCCAGCGAACCCATGCCGCCGAGAACGACGATGGCAAGGATGATCGCCGATTCGAGGAAGACGAAGGATTCAGGGCTGACGAAACCCTGGCGGGCTGCGAAGAACGAGCCGGCAAAGCCGCCGAACATGGCGCCGGTGGCGAACGCCGTCAGCTTGGTGGTGGTGGTGTTGATGCCGAGAGAGCGACAGGCGATCTCGTCTTCGCGCAACGCTTCCCAGGCGCGTCCCACCGGCAGGCGACGAAGCCTTATGGTGACGAAGGCGGTGAGCAGGCAGAGCGCCAGGGCGAGATAGTAGAGGAAGATCTTGTAGTAGGCCCCTGATTGGGCAATGTGCAGAACCTTGGCGATGTAGTTCGGGTCGGAGACGTTGAAAGACATCAGGCCGAAGAACGAGACTTTCGGAATGCCCGAGATGCCTGCCGAACCATTGGTGACTTCACGCCAGTTGATGAGCACCAGGCGGATGATCTCACCGAAGGCAAGGGTCACGATCGCCAGATAGTCGCCGCGCAATCTGAGCACCGGGAAGCCGAGCATGACGCCCCAGAAGGCCGCCATGCAGCCCGCGGCCGGCAAAAGGATCCAGAACGACAGGCCGAAATGCGTGCCAAGCAACGCGTAGGCATAGGCGCCGACGGCATAGAAGGCGACGTAGCCGAGATCGAGCAGGCCGGCCAACCCGATGACGATGTTGAGGCCCCAGGCCAGCATCACATAGATCAGGATTTGGATGCCGAAATTGTCGACCCATTTGAGCGAGCCCTGGAAGCCGAACAGGAGCACCATCGCGATCGGATAGAGCAGTAGGACGACAAGGCCGATCCTGTTGAAGTTCCGCTTCAGGAAGCCAGGTTCGGCGACGACGGCGGGCGCCTGGGCCCTTTCGGCTTTCGACCGCTCCATTGCCGGAAGCGCATACGCCACATAGGCAAAGCGGCCGAGCGTGACGGCAATGACCACGATGGCGAGCAGGCCCCAGCGCTGCACCAGGATCAGTTCGTTGCTGATGTTCTGGTCTGTCCTGAGACCGATGAACAGCACGAACAGGCCGAGCGAGATGGCGCCGGCATAGAGCGCCTCGCGGAAAGCGCGCTGGATGGGAGTGGCGACGGTGTCGCGCTCCGAGGACACGGTAACGGCCATGAGGATCAGACCTTTTCGACTTCAGGCCGGCCGAGGATGCCGGAGGGCAGGAAGATGAGCACGATCGCCAGGATCGAAAATGCGGCCACGTCCTTGTAGTCGATGGAGAAATAGGCCGACCACATGCTCTCGATGAAGCCGATCAAGAGCCCGCCGAGCACCGCGCCGGGCAGCGAGCCGATGCCGCCGAGCACGGCCGCGGTGAAGGCCTTAACGCCCGGCACGAAGCCGTCGGAGAACACCACGACGCCGTAGTACATCAGGAACAGCGTGCCCGCGACGGCGGCAAGGGCGGCGCCCATGATGAAGGTGATGGAGATGGTCCGATCGACGTCGATGCCGAGCAGCGCCGCCATCTTGCGATCCTGCTCGCAGGCGCGCTGGGCGCGACCGAGCGCCGTCCTGTTGACCAGGTACCAGAAGACCGCGAGCAGCGCGATGGTGACGATTACGATGATGATCTGCTTCAGCGAGATGCTGATGCCGTCGATCGTGTAGACCTGGCTGACCAGCGGCGGGATCGGCTTGTTGCGCGGACCTTGCGTGACCTGCACGAAGTTGGAGAGCGCGATCGACATGCCGATGGCGGTGATCAGCGGCGCCAGCCGGAACGAACCGCGCAGCGGCCGGTAGGCCACCTTCTCGATCGTCCAGTTGTAGAGGCTGGTCAGAAGCATCGCCACGATCATCATGATCAGAAGCGCCACCACGACCGGCACCGAATAGAACAACGCGCCGAGGATCAGGAAGACGATGAGCGCGGTGAAGGCGCCGACCATGAAAATGTCGCCATGGGCGAAATTGATCATGCCGATGATGCCGTAGACCATCGTATAGCCGATCGCGATCAGCCCATAGATAGATCCCAGCGTCAGCCCATTGATAAGCTGCTGGACGAAGTACTGCATATTTACGCGGCTCCCCTGGAATGTCGCCCGTTTTCGGATCGCACTCCTTGTCGTATTTCCCCTAGTCGTAAAGTTTCGAGCCCGGATTGCAACGTGATTTTTCAATCGCTCTGCGTGGTTTGGAAGCACCCGGTCCGATTGCCCGTTTTTTCACACCCGACCCCTGGACTATCGCGGACCCTAGCATTGGCACAACGCAATGTCTTTGACGATTCAACCCTATGATGGGCCTCGTGTCGAAGAAACCAGCGTCAAAATAAGTTGATGAGAAGAATCCTTGCGCCAACCGAAGCGCCCGGTTTCCCGTCACCGCACCTTCCGCTAGGTCAGGATTCCGTCATCTGTGACGGGCATGTGACGGTGCGGCGCCCTTCGGCCGAAGGCGCCGCGCCACAACAGAATGCTCGAAGCGACGTCTCAGTAAGCAGAGCCTCCCTCGCCATTGAGACTGTGCTTTTCAGTGCCTTTGAGCGGCGGATTGAAGACGCTCACCAGCACCATGTCGCCGGCGCTGTCGGCGCGCAGGAAATGGTCGTCATGGGCATCAAGCACATAGACCGTGCCCGGCTCGACGCGATGGACGGTGCCGGTCATGTCCTCGACCTCGCCGGTGCCGGAGATGCAGTAGCAGGCCTCCAGGTGCCGCCGATACTGCAGTCGCGATTCGCTGCCGGCGCGCACCACCGTGTGACATATGGTGAAGCCCATGCCGTCGTGGCTTGTCAGCAGCCGATGGCTGGTGCCGTTGCCCCAATCGACAAAGAAGTCAGTTTTTTCTACATCAGCCAATTGTCTGGTGAACATCGTCGTCTTTCCATGAAACCAGGTTTGAGAAGCGGCGGCGCGCCTCGAATTCGGCGGCAGGCATCGACTTTTTGGTCTCGCCCGGTTAGATTTTGCGCCGTCAGTCCAGATCAATGACTCAGGTTGTATCGTGCTTCAAATGATGGATTTTGGCACTTTCTGTTAGAGAATTTTACAGATGGATTATCTGCCGCTGAATGCGATCCGGGCCTTCGAGGCGACCGCTCGCCATCTCAGTTTCTCCGCGGCCGGCGAGGAACTGCATGTCACTCACCCTGCCATCAGTCACCAGATCAGACGGCTGGAGGAGTGGCTTGGCGTCGCATTGTTTCATCGCGACGCCCGCAAGGTGCGCCTGACGGAGGCCGGGCTGATCCTGCAGGCGTCCGCGAGCGCGGCGCTGGCGGAGCTGGGCGCGACCTGTCGCCGCATTCGCAGAAGCGCCGCCCAGGCATCGCTGTCGGTGGGTTGCATTCCCTCGATCGCCAGCCGCTGGCTGGTGCCGCGCCTGTCGGATTTCACGGCGCGCCATCCCGAGATCGCGATCCGTGTAGCCTACGCCAAGGCCGAGGATCGGCTCGAGGACGACAACGACATCCTGATCACGCTGGGCGCCGATCCCTCGCCGCATGTCACGAGCCTCAAGCTGTTTTCCCGCATAAGCCGACCCGCCTGCAGTCCGCACTATCTTGCGCGCAAGGGGCGGCTGGAAACAGCGGCGGCCATCGCGGCGGCGGACCTGTTGCATGACGAGACGCGCCAGGGCTGGCAGGAATGGTTTTCCAAGTCCGGGGTCGAAGAGCGCGATGTCGGGAGCGGCCCGGTTTTTGCCGATTTCAACATACTGGCGACGGCGGTCATTGCCGGCCACGGCGTGGCATTGTGCCCGGTCGAGGTTTTTCGCGAGGAGCTCAGGCGCGGCGACCTCGTCGTCCTCTCCGATGTTTCGAACGACGACGACAAGGGTTATTTCCTGACCATGTCGGCGCAGCCCTCGTCTGCCGAGGCCAGGTTCGCCGAATGGTTCCGCGATCAGGTTTCGGTCAAGGCCGAGGCCTGACCGCAAGCCGGATGGATATTCCGGCTGACGGTCACGTCACGATGAAGCCGTGCGCGAACGGATCGCGGTCGTCGATGAAGATGGTGTTCAACCCCGTCATCCGTGCCCAGCCGCCGATCGAAGGGATGATCGCCGGCTTGCCGGCAACGCTGACCTCCTTTTCGACCCTGCCCCTGAACAGCGAGCCGATGATCGATTCGTGGACAAAACTGTCGCCTTCCTTGAGCTTGCCCTTGGCGTGGAGCTGCGCCATCCGCGCCGAGGTGCCGGTGCCGCAGGGCGAGCGGTCGATCGCCTTGTCGCCATAGAACACGGCGTTGCGCGCATCGGCCTCCGCGTTCCTCGGCTTGCCCGTCCATAGCATGTGCGACAGCCGGTTGATGCCGGGATTCTCCGGATGCACGAAGGAATATTTCTCGTTGAGACGCTGCCGCACCACCGGGCTCCAGGCGATGAGGTCGCCCGCCGTGTAGTCGGCCATGTCCCGGTAGTTCTTCTGCGGCTCGACGATGGCGTAGAAATTGCCACCATAGGCGACATCGACGCTGATCTCGCCGAGCACCGGGCATTCGACGGTCAGGCCTTCGGCATAGAGGAAGGAGGGCACGTTGGTGATGCGCACTTCCTCGACATATTCGCCGACCTGCTTGTATTCGGCGATGACGAGGCCGGCCGGCGTGTCGAGCCTGAGCACGCCCGGCGTCTTCGGCTTCACCAGCCCATGCTCGATTGCCATCGTGACCGTGCCGATCGTGCCGTGGCCGCACATCGGCAGGCAGCCCGACGTCTCGATGAACAGGATGGCGATATCACAATCATCGCGCGTCGGCGGATAGAGGATCGAGCCCGACATCACGTCATGGCCGCGCGGCTCGAACATCAGCCCGGTGCGGATCCAGTCATATTCGGCGAGGAAGTGCGCCCGCCGCTCCATCATTGTCGAGCCCTGGAGCAAAGGCCCGCCGCCAGCGACCAGACGCACCGGATTGCCGCAGGTGTGGCCGTCGATGCAGAAGAAGGATTTCTTAGCCATGGTTGCTCTCCTAGAGCAATTTCAGGAAAAGTGTGAAGCGGTTTTCCGTCCGGAATTGCGTCAAAACAAAGAGACTCAGAACCGTTGCACACGGAAAGGGGTGAGGTCGAGCGGCGGAGTCTGCCCGAGGATGAGATCGCGGATCAAGCGGCCGGTGGCCGCCGATTGGGTCAGGCCAAGATGGCCGTGGCCGAAAGCATAATAGACATTTGGCGCGCGCGCCGCGCCGATCACCGGCAATGAGTCCGGCAGCGACGGGCGATAACCCATCCACTCGCGGCCGCCTGACGGGTCGAGCCCAGGCAGGAAACGTTTTGCTTTCTCCAGCATGGCCTTGGAACGGGCGAAGTTGGGCGGCCGGTCGATCCCGCCGAGCTCGACGGCGCCGCCGACGCGCAGGCCCGTTTGCAGCGGCGTGAT
>NZ_RZRY01000840.1:0-2390 GCF_003998035.1 Mesorhizobium sp. M2A.F.Ca.ET.039.01.1.1
GTCCCGGTTGAGGGCCATGAGGGGCATTTCTCGCGCTGCGTGCGCTTCAACGAGATCGACTGGGAGGCGCTGCCGCCCGGCGCCAAGAAGGTCAACGAAAAGGTCGAGCCCGGCGCGCCGGTGCTGAAGATCCAGGACCTCAAGAAATACTACAAGGTCGGCGGCAGCGAGGTGTTCGGCTCCAGCGAAGGCCGCGTCGTCAAGGCCAACGAGACGATCTCGTTCACCGCGCGCGAATCCGAGACGGTGGCGATCGTCGGCGAGTCCGGCTGCGGAAAGTCGACGCTGGCCAAGGTGTTGCTCGGCCTCGAGACCGCCAGCTCCGGCACGGTGACCTTGGCCAACAAGGAGATCCAGTCGACGGGCATCGAGAGCCGCGGCGTCGACACCGTCTCGTCGATCCAGATGGTGTTCCAGAACCCCTTCGACACGCTGAACCCCAGCCACACGGTCGGCTCACAGATCATCCGCACGCTGGAGAAGTTCAATGTCGGCAAGACGGTCGCCGAGCGACGCCAGCGCATGCTGGAGCTGCTCGACCTGGTGAAGCTGCCCAGGGCCTTCGAGACCCGCAAGCCGCGCCAGCTGTCGGGCGGCCAGAAGCAGCGCATCGGCGTCGCGCGCGCCTTTGCCGGCGACGCCAAGGTGGTGGTGGCCGACGAGCCGGTCTCGGCGCTGGACGTCTCGGTGCAGGCGGCGGTGACCGAACTTTTGATGGACATCCAGCGCAAGAACAAGACGACGATGCTGTTCATCAGCCACGATCTGTCGGTGGTGCGCTACATCGCCGACCGCGTCGTGGTCATGTATCTGGGCTACATCGTCGAGCAGGGCACGACCGACCAGATCTTCTCGCCGCCCTACCATCCCTATACCGAGGCGCTGCTGTCCGCGATCCCGATCGCCGACACCAGCGTCATCAAGAAGCACATCGTGCTCGAAGGCGACATCCCGTCGGCCATGAACCCGCCGACCGGCTGCCCGTTCCAGACGCGCTGCGGCTACAAGAAGCTGGTGCCGGACAATCTGTGCGAGACGAAGGTGCCGCCGGTGAAAAATCTCGGCGGCGGCCATACGAGCCTATGCTGGCTTTCGGACGACGTGCTCGCCAAGATGGAGCCGGTCATCAAGTTCGACAAGGAGCATGCCGCGCATGAAGGCGTGCCGGATGATGCGCCGCATGGCGTGGGGCCGGGCTTTGCCGGTGCGCCGCCGCAGCGTCCGGACGGCAAAAACGCCAGCGCGGAAGCCGACGCGATCGGAGAGGGCGTCGAGGAGAACGACGCTGTGCTCAAAGCTCGTCGCCACGAAGTGCGCGACGAGGATTCGGAAACCGGTGTCCCAAGGCCGAAGGACACGACAAGGCGGCACTAACCCGTTACGGATGTCAGCTGCCGCATTGCCGTAGCTGCGCCTGATAATCGCGCGCCATCTGGTCGGTGGCGCGTGCGTAGCTTTGAACGCCGGCGTCGCCGCGGTTGCCGCGGCCATAGGCGGTCCAGCCGAGATAATAGGCGAGATAGAGATTGTAGGTGTCGTTGCGCGCGACACCGAAAGTGTCGGCGGTCTTGGAGTGGTACCAGCCGACGAAATCGATGGCGTCGGCGAAGCGTGTGCGGCGCGCCGCCCAGTTGCCGGTCTCGCTTTGATATTGCGACCAGGTGCCGTCGAGCGCCTGCGAATAGCCCGTGGCGCTCGAGACATGAGTCCACGGGATGAAGCCGAGCAGCTTTGTGCGCGGCGGGCGGGCATTGCTCTTGAAGCCGGATTCCTTGCGCACCGTCGCCATCAGCACGGGAATGGGAATGCCGTATTTCTGCTCGGTCCGCTCGGCGGCGGACTGCCAGTTGTCGAACCAGCCGTCATTCTGGTCGAACACGGCGCAGACATTGTTGATGTGGCTGGGCGCTGTCGCGCAGGCCGACAGCGCCAGCAGCACGCAAACAGCGACAATTTTACTAAAACTCGACCTACGCATTGGAAGACGAATAGGCCGAAATCATAAAAGGAGTCTTGCGCGGTTCCTTAACGCTGACGCGGGAAGCGCGAAAAATCCAGTATCGATATTCCGACCAACTGCGTCGCTATTCTCTTCGTCGATTTCCAAAAATGCCGCCTTGGCTAAAATCGCGCCGGCAAATGGCGAATTCCTGACAGCTCGCCTGTGATACCGGCGCTCTGATGCGCGCATGAGCGAACCAAGACGCAAGCGCGGCGCCGAGCGCACCAGCAACCGAGGACCCGCCGCCATCCCGCAACTGCCGCTGCGGCGGGTGGAGAATCCCTATCCGCCGATGGCGCTGTTGTCGGCCGACCAGATCGAGGCGATCCACCAGGCATCGATGCACCTCCTGGAGAATTTCGGCGTCGAGGCGATGAGCCCGCGGGCG
>NZ_RZRY01000841.1:0-2389 GCF_003998035.1 Mesorhizobium sp. M2A.F.Ca.ET.039.01.1.1
ACCGGCGAGTGCGTCGACGCGCAAGGCTGGCGTTTCGAGGTGGTCGACCTCGACGGCCGGCGCATCGACAAGCTGATCGCCACCCGCCTGCCCGACGGGCATCGGCCCGTGGCGCGCTGAGCGGAACCTTAGCGTCGACTTGCGGTTTCGGGTCATGGGGAAAAATCCATGGCCGAGAGCAAGCACGAACGCGACGAGCGATTGAAGGCGGAGAAGGAATTCCGGGTCCGCTTTCTCATGAAGGAAACCGGCATCACCGAGGCCCAGGCCCGCGACCTCGTCGACTTGATCGGCATCGACGCCAGTTCGCTTCTTCGGGAGGCGCGGCTACTGAAGAAGAATAGGTAATGTCTCAGTTTGAAATTCGACCCAGCTCGGAACACAAGGCGACCCGGCCCGCTTATCAAGGTGACACAGGATTTGCGGGCCGGGCCGTTGGCCCCGAAGAGCCAACTAAAGCATGTCTCCCGAAAGTGGGAACCGGTTTCGGGATAAGGACATGCGTAAAATCAAAAACCTAAAGCGCATGGAGCGAATCCGAACGATCGCGACGCGCTTTAGATGCGCGCGATCCTCTCAATTCCCAAGCGAATGCGCTGCCCCTCCGCGTAGCTGAGCGCATATGCCTCGAGTTCGAAATTGGTGATTGTATCTTTGCCGTTTTCGATGACGTGGACGAACCATTCGCCACAGGCCTCGACCACTTCCACGGCGTTCTGCTTCGCTTCGTTGCACGGCACGTTATCCATCGCAGCTCTCTCCAGAGAAGCCATGGGAAACGTCAATTTTTATAAGGCTCCGAAGGCTCGTTTTTCAAGGCCAATTTTCAAGCTGGTGAGGCGCGCTTTTTGTCGGGTCCACGCTTGCCGGGCTTCGGTGCAACGCGTTCCAGGCGCGTCTTGCCGGCAATGCGCATGACGCGGACTGCGTTGCCGATCACATCGTGGGTCGCTTCTGGCCGTTAGGTCCTGTCGGCATTGCGGAGTTCGTTCTTCAATCTATCCCTGTCGGCGACGTGCATCCCCTGCATCTCCTCAAGCTGCTCCAAAAACGCAGTCGCTTCCTTAGTATCATGACCATCGCGTTCGAGTTTGGCGATTAGTTCGCGCTGGCGGATAAGGTGCTTCTCGCCTTCAGCCACATGCTGCTCCGCTTGTGCCAGGTGCCGCTTTATCATTTGAGGATCCATAGCGCTAAGCATAGGCACTTTTGGCGTGGCGTTCAAACGCGGTCGGAATTTTCCGAAATTCAAACCGAGACACTACCCAGCATGCGGTGTGGCGGATTCCGCCGGAGCTCGACGTTCTTATAAAAGTCTTGAACGACTACTGCGCAAGGCAGCACGTTGCCGACGAGGATGAACGCGAACGCATCGCGGTCAAGGTGATGGCGCTTTTCGGCCGCGGCGTCTCCGACCCTGTCCTGTTGTCGGCGGAGCTTGAACGCGGTTCCGTTTGATTGGCCTCGGCGCGTGGCCCGCAAGCGCCGCCCACCCTCCGCTCCAGTCATATTAAAGTAAAAGCTTATATTTATGCTTCTTACATTCCAAATACCTAATGTTGCCTTTAAGTAACGGTGCTCAATATATCGATAATCGACAATTCAACTTCGGGACAGGAATCAAACGCCAAGTTAACCTCTCGGCGATTTGGTCGGTGCGCCGTGCGGGCGATCCGGCGTGGCGGGCAACGGATTCAGGGGCACGGTTCAATGAGGGCGGGCGGCAGCGTTCATGGTATTCCGTCTGGCGGAAAGGCAGGCGCAGCTGCGCTTCGTGCCGGTGTTTCGCTCGCAGCACTTATCGCCGTGGCACTCGGCACGGCGCCTGCCCTGGCTGATGGCGGCAACGGCAAAAACACGACCGGGGGATTTGGCGTTGGCGGCGCCGATGGGTCGCTTGCAGGAGCGACGGGACAGGACGCGGATTCTTCCGCTACCAGCAGCGGCGGCGGCGGTGGCGGGGTGGATCTTACCACCGGCAACGGTGCGCCGGGTGGGGCGAGTGTGACCGTTGCCGGCAGACCAAGAGGCACTACCGGCATCACCGGTGCTACTGGTCAGTCTGTTACAACTATCACCACCATATCCGGCACCGTCACTGGTGGGACAGGCGGACTAGGTCAAGCGGGTGCAACCACCACACCCGGTGGGCACGGCGGCGGCGGTGTGGGCATCTCGGCCACAGCCGATGTCACCGTCGCGGGTGCCGGAATGGTAACTGGCGGCACCGGAGGAGGTCCCGGTAACACTGGGACTCCCTCAAGAAGCGGCGGCGCGGGCGGCGGCGGCGTCGGCATATTTTCAAACGCCGACGTGACCGTGGATGTCGGCGGCCATGTTACCGGCGGCGCGGGCGGTATCACCGTCATCGGCGGTGGCGGGGGCGGGG
>NZ_RZRY01000842.1:0-2387 GCF_003998035.1 Mesorhizobium sp. M2A.F.Ca.ET.039.01.1.1
CGCACGGACCCCGGGCTGACGGAGTTCACGCGGATGCCTTTTCGGGCATAGTCGAGCGCCAGCGAGCGCGTCAGCGTGTGGATCGCGCCCTTGGTGGTGGCGTAGGCGGCGACATTCTCCTGGCAAGCGGTGCCCTGCACCGAGGCGACGTTGACGATGGCGCCGCCGCCGCGCTTGATCATCTCCGGTATGCCGAAACGGGCGGTGAGATAGATCGATCCGACATTGACCGACATCGCCCGGTTCCAGGTCTCGAAATCCGTCGTCGTGGCCGTGCCGTAGGGATGCACGGCGGCCGAATTGACGATGACGTCCAGCCCGCCAAATTTCTCGACGCCGGAAGCGATCGCCCTCTCGACCTGGTCGGGCACGGCAACGTCCGTGGCGAGCACGAGGGCGGCGGCGCCCGCGCGGTTGAGCTCGGCCTGCAGCATCGCGTTGGCGGCTTGGTCGATGCCCAGCGCGATGATCGCGGCGCCCCCCTCGGCAAGACGGCGCGCGGTTGCCTCGGCGATCCCGGTCGTTCCCGTCACCAGGGCAACCTTGCCGTCGAAATCGTTCATGGACAAAACTCCTGCAATGATGGACGAAAGCGCCTGTCGGTGGCTCGTCGGAAGGCGCCGCGATCCCCTGATTTGACGGCCATTGTCATCCGACAATATGGTCGATCGCAACCACGCTGAAGCGCTCGCGCCGAAATGGGTTCGGTCCGATGCGGCTTTACGTCTTTGTTTTGATGCATGGCGGCCGTTCAGATACGACACGGATGAAAACGCATGCTTTGGGAGGCAGTCATGGAACAATGCTGGCGCTGGTACGGCCCGAACGACCCGGTCACACTCGACCACATCAAGCAGGCCGGGGCGACTGGTATCGTCACGGCGCTGCACGACATCTATGACGGCAGCGCCTGGCCGCTCGACGCCATTCTCGAACGCAAGCGCATCATCGAGGCGGCGGGGCTGACATGGTCGGTGGTGGAGAGCATTCCGGTCCACAATTCGGTCAAGACGGGGACGCCGGAACGGCAGCGCTACGCGGGCTGGTACAGGGATACGATCCGGGCGCTGGCGAAGGCCGGCATTTCGACGATCTGCTACAACTTCATGCCGGTGGTGGACTGGACGCGCACCGACCTCATGTACCGGTTGCCGACCACCGGCTACGCGTTGCGCTTCGATGCGCTCGACTTCGCCGCCTACGACGTCTTCGTGCTGAAGCGGTCGAATGCCGAGGCGAGCTACGGTCCGGAGCGCCTTAAGGAGGCGGAAGCACGACTGAAGACTCTGAGCAACGACGACATCGAGAAAATAGAGCGCAATCTGATCGCCGGCCTGCCGGCCACCGAGCGCACCTACAATCGCGAGACGATGCGTCAGGCGCTTGCCGATTACGCCGCGATCGGCCCGGCCGAACTGCGCGCCAACCTCGCCTGGTTCCTGAGGGAGATCATTCCGGCCGCCGAGGAAGTCGGCGCGCGCATGTGCATCCATCCCGACGATCCGCCCTTCTCGCTCTACGGTTTGCCGCGCGTGGTTTCCACGGCGGACGACGCGCGCTTCATCGTGGGAACGGTCGACAGCCCGTCGAACGGACTGACCTTCTGCACCGGCTCCTACGGCGTGCGCGCCGACAACGATCTGGTCGCGATGATCGAGGAGTTCGGACCGAAGATCCATTTCGCGCATCTGCGCAACGTGACGCGCGAGGCGGATGGCTCGTTCTACGAGGCCGAGCATCTGGAAGGCTCGACCGACATGGCCGAAGTCATCCTGGCGCTGATGAAGGAGGAGGCGCGCCGGCGCAAGGAAGGCCGCTGGCGCATCCCGATGCGGCCGGACCATGGCCATCTGCTCGCCGACGATATCGGCAAGACGAAGATCAATCCCGGCTATTCGCTGATCGGCAGGCTGAAAGGCCTTGCCGAGCTGCGCGGCATCATGCGCGCCGTGGAGCGGTTCGAGCTGGCCTGAGAGGCGGACGCCGAAGCGTTTGGCATGGCAGGTCGCCGCTGAACCGGGCCGTCGCTCAGTTTGAGGAAACGCTCTCCAATCTGCGTTGAGTCTCGTTCGTCCTGGCGACGTAGCTGCGCCAGCCGCCATAGGCCGAGATGTCCGTCGCCGCGAACAGGCCGACGCTCTCCGCCAGGAAACCCTTCGCCGACGTGCCGTCGTCGAGCTCGATGGTGCCGATGCCGAGCGGCGGCGGGATGGCGGCGACGAATCGGCCGAAGGCATCGGCGCAAAGGCGCCAGACCTCGATCTCGATGGCGGTGCCGCCGTGGCCGACCCGGACAAGCCCGGGCTTGGGCGGGGTCTGGCCGGCGAGCTCATAGAGCTTATAGGACGGCGTCGTCCGCGCCGACCTGCTGAAGCTTGCGCCGGCCT
>NZ_RZRY01000843.1:0-2380 GCF_003998035.1 Mesorhizobium sp. M2A.F.Ca.ET.039.01.1.1
TCTTTGTGGCGCTCGGCGCGGCCCTGGTGGCGGCGTTGGCGGCACCGCGCATGGGGCGGCCGCGCAAGGCCTCGCCGCTGTCGGCCACCGAGATCCAGCATAAGGCCCCCAGCCTGTTCAACGCCTATTTCCTCTATTTCACGCTCGGTGTCGGCGTCATCACCGCCAGCCACGCCTTCCTCTACGGCTTCGTTTCGATCTACTGGAAGTCGATCGGCATCGGCGATTCCGTCGTCGGCCTGCTATGGGCCTGGGGCGTGGTCTCCGAGGTCGGCATGTTCCTGTTTTTCAACCGCATTTTTTCGTCGGTCTCGGTGGTCAAGGTAATGGTGATCGCCGGCATCGGCTCGATCGTGCGCTGGATCGCCTTTCCGCTCGTCTGGCCGCTCGGGCTTGGCGTCGGCGGCTTCTTCCTGGTCCAGTCGCTGCACTCGGTCTCGGTCGCGATGGTGTTGATCGGGCTGCAGAAGATGATCGGCGAGACGGCTTCCGAGGAGCGCACGGGCGCGGCGCAGGGCATTGCCTATTTCTTCAACGGCTTCTTCATGGCGGCGGTGACGCTTGCTTCCGGCCCGCTTTACGACCGCTTGGGCGTCGATGGTTTCTGGGCGATGATCCCGATCGCGGTCATCGGCATGGCGCTGATCGGTCTCGCCGCGCGCTCAGCCCCAAAGCTCCCTGTTGGGGGGTGAAACCAGCGATCCCTGGTAGACGAGGCCGGGCTCGCGATCGCGTGCGAGAAGCAGCGGGCCATCGAGGTCGACGAAGTCGGCATCCTGCGCCAGGAGCACCGCCGGCGCCATGGCGAGCGAGGTGCCGACCATGCAGCCCACCATGATGCCGAAGCCGAGATCGCGGGCTCGGTCGCGCAATCTCAATGCCTCCGTCAGGCCGCCGGATTTGTCGAGCTTAATGTTGACGGCGTCGTAGAGACCGACCAGCGCGTCGAGGTCCTTTGCCGCATGCACGCTTTCGTCGGCGCAGATCGGCACCGGATGCGCGATCCGGCGCAGGATGTCGTCCTTGTCCGCCGGCAGCGGCTGCTCGATGAGCGTGATGCCGTGCTGAGCGGCGAAGGCCAGGTTCGCCTCGACATTTTGGTCCGTCCAGCCCTCATTGGCATCGAGGATGATGCGGCTTTCGGGGGCGGCCTCCGTCACCGCGCGAATCCGCGCCATGTCGTTGTCGCCGCCGATCTTGACCTTGAGCAAAGGCCGCGCGGCATTGGCGCGCGCCTGCGCGGCCATGGCTTCCGGTTCGGCAAGCGACAGCGTGTAGGCGGTTTCCAGCGGCTTGGGCGGAAGGACGCCGATCGCTGCCGCCACGGGCTTGCCGGTCAGCTTGGCTTCCAGATCCCACAGCGCGCAATCTATGGCGTTTCGCGCGGCGCCCGCGGGCATGGCAGCGAGCAGTGCGGTCCGGTCGATGCCGCCAGCGATCTGGTCGCGGATGACCTCGATGGCGGCATATACGCCCTGCATGGTCTCGCCGTAGCGCTTGTAAGGCACGCACTCGCCGCGCCCGGAACGTCCCCCGTCAGCGATCGTTACGGTGATGACTTCGGCCTCGGTTTTGGATCCGCGTGAGATGGTGAAGGTGCCGGCGATCGGGAATCGCTCCATTTCGACCGAAATGACACGCGCCATAATTTTCTTCTCCGGCTGTGCGACACCAGTCTGCCGGCAAATCGACACGCCAGTCCCGTCACGCTAAACAGGACGCCATGTTGACCATCCGCAAACGCGACGCAAGCGGCGAGGCCGCCGAGAACGGCGAGCATCGACCGCGCGTCGCCGTGGGCGAAGAGGGCGGGGTGCTGGGCTGCGCGTTTTCCGGCGTGTGGACGACGCGCACCGTGGCGGCGGTCGATGCGGACATGCGCAAGATCGAGCAGAGAAGCGGCGCGAAACAGCTGATGCTCGATCTTTCCCACATCGAAAAGATCGACACGGCCGGGGCCTGGCTGATCGACCGGCTGGCCAGCGCCTTCGAGAAGAAAGGCGTCGAGGTCCATTTGCAGGGGCAAAGCGAGGTCGCCTCGATCCTGCTCGGCGCCGTCGGCGACGCGGTCCGCCGCGAGCCCGAATCGGGCCCGTCCGGGCCGCCCAACATCATCCTGCGCGCTCTGGAGCTGGTTGGCCGGCGGGTCTACGAGATGCGCGACGATTTCTTCGCCTCGATGAATATCCTCGGCGCCACGATCCGTGGCGCGCAGATGAAGCTCGGGCGCGGTCACGCAGTCAATCCGGCCGCGATCTTCAACCAGATCGATCGCATGGGCGTCGGCGCAATCCCGGTGGTGGTGCTGATGTCGGCCATCGTCGGCGCCATCGTCGCCCAGCAGGGCGCCTATCAGCTCAGCTATTTCGGCGCCAATATC
>NZ_RZRY01000844.1:0-2379 GCF_003998035.1 Mesorhizobium sp. M2A.F.Ca.ET.039.01.1.1
CCCCTGGGCGGCCTCGACATGCAGCTGTGGCGGGCGAAGAAGCAGCTTGCGCAAGCCGACATCGTCTTTCAGCCGGGCCTCAACGAGGAACTCGCCGCCACCGCCTGCTGGGGCTCGCAGCAGACCGAATTGCTGGGCGAGGGCACGCATGATGGCGTTTTTTCGGTCTGGTACGGCAAGGGCCCGGGGGTCGACCGGTCCGGCGACGTCTTCCGCCACGCCAATCTTGCCGGCTCCTCCAAGCATGGCGGCGTGCTTGCCCTGATGGGCGACGACCACATGGCCGAATCCTCGACCAACGCGCATGCCACCGAATTCCTCTTCGTCGACACCATGGTGCCGATCCTCAATCCGGCCGGCGTGCAGGAGATCATCGACTACGGCCTTTACGGCTTTGCCATGTCGCGCTTCGCCGGCACCTGGGCGGCGATCAAATGCGTCAAGGACAATATCGAATCGACGGCCTCGGTCGACGCCTCGATCGAGCGTCTGGGCATCGTCATTCCCGAATTCGACATGCCGCCGGGCGGCTTGAACATCCGCCACGAGATCGACATGCTCGGCCAGGAAGAGCGGCTGCACGAGTACAAGCGCGCCGCCGCCTCGGCCTTCATCCAGGCCAATGGGCTGAACCGCATCGTCTATTCCGGCGGCCGCAATCCCAAGCTCGGCGTCATCACCATCGGCAAGAGCTATCTCGACGTCCGCCAAGCGCTGGAGGATATCGGCATCGACGAAGCGGCCGCCAACCGCATCGGCATCCGCCTGTTCAAGGTCGGCTGTCCGTGGCCGTTGGATTTCCAGCACATCGCCGACTTCGCCCGCGGCCTCGACACCATCGTCGTCGTCGAGGAGAAGCGCTCGCTGATCGAGGTGCAGCTGCGCGAGAACCTCTACGGCACCGCCACCCAGCCGGTGATCGTCGGCAAGAAGGACGAGCGCGGTGACTGGCTGTTTCCGGCCAAGGGTGCGCTCGATCCGAACGAGATCGCGATTGCGCTCGGCGAACGGATCCTGCGCACCATCGGCTCCTCGGAAGAGATCGCAGCGCGGGTGGCGAAGCTGCGCCAGTTCCAGGCGATGCTCGCCGACACGCTCGATATCGGCTCGCGCACGCCTTTCTTCTGCTCGGGCTGCCCGCATAATTCCTCGACCAAGGTGCCGGACGGCTCGCTGGCCGCCGCCGGCATCGGCTGCCACTTCATGGCGCTGTGGATGGACAGGAACACCGTCGGCTTCACCGCCATGGGAGGCGAGGGCGCGCAATGGGTCGGACAGGCGCCGTTCTCCAAGCGCGACCACATCTTCCAGAATCTCGGCGACGGCACCTACAACCACTCCGGCGTGCTGGCGATCCGCTTCGCGCTGTCCTCCGACGCCAACATCACCTACAAGATCCTCTACAACGATGCCGTCGCCATGACCGGCGGCCAGCCGCATGAGGGCGGCCTGACCGTCGACATGATCGCCAGGCAAGTGCGCGCCGAGGGCGTCGAGCGCATCGCCGTTGTCACGGACGAGCCTGGCAAATATGCCGGCAAGGCCGATTTCCCGGCCGGCATAACCATCCACCATCGCGACGATCTCGATCTCGTCCAGCGCGAATTGCGCGAGGTGAAAGGCGTTTCGGTGCTGCTCTACGATCAGACCTGCGCCGCCGAAAAGCGCCGCCGACGCAAGCGCGGCACCTTCCCCGATCCGGACAAACGCGTCTTCATCAACGAGCTGGTCTGCGAAGGCTGCGGCGATTGCGGCGTACAGTCCAACTGCGTCTCGATCCAGCCGGTCGAGACCGAATTCGGCCGCAAGCGCCGCATCGACCAGTCGAGCTGCAACAAGGATTTTTCCTGCCTCAACGGTTTCTGCCCGTCTTTCGTCACCGTGCATGGCGGCAAGATCAGGAAGGCCGAAGGCACTGCCGGCAGGGCCGATCCGCTGGACGGCGTGCCGGCGCCGGCCGAATTCCGCATGGGCAACCAGGGCTGGGCGGCGATCATCGACGGCGTCGGCGGCACCGGCGTCGTCACCGTCGGCGCGGTGCTCGGCATGGCCGCGCATCTGGAAGGCAAGGGTTGCGGCATGATCGATATGGCGGGCCTCGCCCAGAAGGGCGGCTCGGTCTTCACTCATGTCCGCATCGCCCCGACACCCGAGGACATCCACGCCATTCGCGTCTCGGCCGGCAAGGCCGACCTTGTGCTCGGCTGCGACCTCGTCGTCTCCGGCGCCAAGAAGGTGCTGGGCGCGGTCCGCGAGGGCCACACGATCTTCCTCGCCAACACCGCCGAGATCATGCCCGGCGAATTCACCCGTTCGGCGGACTTCTCGCTGCCGGTCGAGCGGCTGAAGAAGGCGATCCGGGCCGCTGCCGGCGACGAC
>NZ_RZRY01000845.1:0-2376 GCF_003998035.1 Mesorhizobium sp. M2A.F.Ca.ET.039.01.1.1
GAAGCTCAGCGACGCGCGCTCATTGGCGGCAACATCGCGCGTCAGCGCCTCCGCCGTGGCGGGATCGACCAGCCCGATCTCCCGCCAGCGCGCGATATCCGCCCTCACCCTTGTGGCATAGCCCGCCATGCATTTCCCCCAAGCCCGACCACTTCCTTAGTCGAAACAGCCAAACCGTTGACGCAGCGGCATTTTTCGATTCGGCCTTCTTTGTGACGCAGGCGTGAATGGCGGTTAATGTTGCATTGCACAATTTGCATTGCTGCCATGCGCCAACGGCACTTTTAAATCGATACGATCCCCCATATTTTCTGTTCGTACACAAACGGAATGATCCGAACTAAAGACGAAACGAGAACTACCATGAACCTGATCCGCAACTACCGCAACTGGCGCCGCTACCGGGAAACCGTTTCCGAGCTGAACCGCCTGTCGAACCGTGAACTGACCGACCTCGGCATCAGCCGCAGCGACATCCACTACGTCGCCCGCAAGGCGGTCTAATCCGCTTCGGACCGCAAATGGTCCGAACCAGTTTTGAAGAGAGTTAAGACAATGAACCTGATCCGTAGCTATCGTAACTGGCGCGTTTATCGCGAGACGGTTTCCGAGCTGGGTCGGCTTTCGAACCGTCAGCTCCATGATCTCGGCATCGTCCGCGACGAGATCAAGATGGTCGCCCGCAAGGCGATCTAAGCAAGGAATTTCGCCAGGGTCGACCTCCTCCCCGACCCTGACGAATGAGGTCAACCTTCACCTCCTCCCGAGGGTTGACCACCGAAACGGCGCCCGCCGGACCTCCTCCCCCGGCGGGCGTTGTTCAAGAAGCGAACGTAGTTCGTCGTCGAAGGTTTCGCCCCTTCTGAAAAAGGCGAAAGGAATTTCGTCAAAGCCGACCTCCTCCCCGGCGATGACGAATTAGGTCGATCTTCACCTCCTCCCGAGGATCGACCCCCAAAACGACACCCGCCGGACCTCCTCCCCCGGCGGGTGTTGTTGTTTTAGGCGCCAGTTTCTCGCCGTCGCCGCCTGGCAATTGCAATCGGGCCGCCAAGCGATTATTCCGGCGCTCATGAGCAAAAATCCCGTACACGTCGTCGGCGGCGGCCTCGCCGGCTCCGAAGCGGCATGGCAAATCGCCGAGGCCGGCGTTCCGGTCGTGCTGCACGAGATGCGCCCGGTGCGCGGCACCGACGCGCATAAGACCGATGGCCTGGCCGAGCTCGTCTGCTCGAACTCCTTCCGCTCCGACGACGCCGAAAACAACGCGGTCGGCCTGCTGCATGCCGAAATGCGGCTGGCCGGCTCGCTGATCATGAGCGCCGGCGATGCCAACCAGGTGCCGGCCGGCGGCGCGCTGGCCGTCGACCGCGACCGGTTTTCCGACGCGGTCACCGCGAAGATCGAAGCGCATCCGCTGATCACCATCCAACGTGAGGAAGTGCCTGGGCTGCCGCCGGCGGACTGGGACCAGGCGATCATCGCCACCGGTCCACTGACGGCGCCGTCGCTGGCACAGTCGATCGCCGAGGCGACCGGCGCCGACGCGCTGGCCTTCTTCGATGCCATCGCGCCGATCGTGCATTTCGACACGATCGACATGAACACCGCCTGGTTCCAGTCGCGCTACGACAAGGTCGGTCCCGGCGGCACCGGCAAGGACTACATCAACTGCCCGATGGACAAGGACCAGTATTTCGCCTTCGTCCAGGCGCTGCTGGAGGGCCAGAAAACCGAGTTCAAAGAGTGGGAAGGCACGCCCTATTTCGACGGCTGCCTGCCGATCGAGGTCATGGCCGAACGCGGCGTCGAGACGCTGCGCTACGGCCCGATGAAGCCGATGGGCCTGACCAACGCCCACAATCCCTCGGTCAAGGCCTATGCGGTGATGCAGCTCCGTCAGGACAATGCGCTGGGCACGCTCTACAACATGGTCGGTTTCCAGACGAAGCTGAAGCATGCCGAGCAGGTGCGCATCTTCCGCACCATTCCTGGGCTCGAAAATGCTGAGTTCGCGCGCCTCGGCGGCCTGCACCGCAACACCTACATCAACTCGCCGACGCTGCTCGATCCCTCGCTGCAGCTGAAATCGCGGCCGGGTCTGCGCTTTGCCGGCCAGATCACCGGCTGCGAAGGCTATGTGGAAAGCGCCGCGATCGGCCTGCTCGCCGGCCGCTTCGCCGCCGCCTCGCGGCTCGGCCACGCGCCCGCGCTGCCGCCGGCGACCACCGCCTTCGGCGCGCTGCTGAACCACATCACCGGCGGGCATATCGTGTCGGATGATGAGCCCGGCAAACGCTCCTTCCAGCCAATGAACGTCAATTTCGGCCTTTTCCCGCCGGTCGAAGCGCCGAAGGCCGACGGCAAGCGCCTGCG
>NZ_RZRY01000846.1:0-2373 GCF_003998035.1 Mesorhizobium sp. M2A.F.Ca.ET.039.01.1.1
GATCAAGGCCGAGCGTTCGCTGCTTTTCGACAAATCAGGCGCGAGGATTCGCTGACTTTCTTCCGCCCGACCCCAAGACGAGGCGGCGACCCATGGAGAATTCGACATGACATCTGGAAAAATCCGCTGGGGCATCCTCGGGCCCGGCAGCATCGCGAAATCCTTTGCCGGCGGTGTGGCGCAGTCGCGCACCGGCGAACTGGTCGCGCTCGGCGCCCGCAACCCTGCCAAGCCGGGCCTAGCCGAGACCTTTCCGGGCGCGCGCATCCTCAACGGCTATGAGGCGCTGCTCGCCGACGGCCAGGTCGACGCCGTCTATATTTCGATCCCGCATCCCGGCCATGCCGAATGGGCGATCAAGGCGGCCGAAGCCGGCAAGCATGTGCTGTGCGAAAAACCGCTGGCGCTCACCGCCTTCGAGGCCGACGCCATGATGCATGCGGCGCGCAAGGCCGGCACTTTCCTTGGCGAAGCCTTCATGTATCGGTTGCACCCGCAGACCCGGCAACTGGTCGAGCTGATCAAGTCGGGCGCAATCGGCGAAGTGCGCATGATCAAGTCGAGTTTTGGTTTCGCCATGCCGGGCTTCATGCCCGAGCACCGGCTCTATGCCAACGACCTCGCTGGCGGCGGCATCCTCGATGTCGGCGGCTATCCTGTCTCGATGGCGCGGCTGATCGCCGGCGCCGCCACGGGCCAGCCCTTTGCCGAACCCGACAAGGTCCTGGGCGCGGCCCATCTCGGCCAATCCGGCGTCGATGAATGGGCTTCCGCCTTGCTGCACTTTGCCGGCGGCATCGTCGCCGAAATCTCCTGCAGCATCTCGCTCGACCAGGACAACATCCTGCGCATTTTCGGCGCAAAGGGCCGGATCGAGGTGCCCGATTTCTGGTTTGCCGGCGGCAACCGCGATGTCGGGCCGGGCCGGATCGAGGTGATCCGGTCCGGGGCGGCTCGCGAGGTGATCAGCCTTAACGAGACGCGTCACCTCTATTCCTTCGAGGTCGATGCCGCGGGCGAAGCAATCCAGGCAGGCAGGCAGGAATTCGCCTGGCCGGGCATGTCCTGGGCCGACAGCCTCGGCACGCTGCGCGTCCTCGACAAGTGGCGCGCCGCCGTCGGTCTCGAATACGAGATCGAAAAGCCGGCTAAGCGCCTCAACACCATATCCGGCCGGCCGCTGCGTACCGACGGCACGGCCATCGGCAAGCGCGTCCTTCCCAGCCTGCCGAAACCCGTCTCGCTTCTGGCGCTCGGCTTCGAGGATTTCCGCAGCTTCTCCTCCGGCTCGATCCTGCTCGACGCCTATTTCGAGGCCGGCGGCAATCTGTTCGACACCGGCTTTGTCTATGGCGGCGGCTACACCGAGACGCTGCTCGGGCAGTGGCTTAAGAATCGCGGCGTGCGCGAAAAATCGGTCATCATAGCCAAGGGTGCGCATTCGCCGCTCTGCTATCCCGATGTCATTGCAAAACAGCTGGCCCAGTCGCTCGACCGGCTGCAGACCGATCATGTCGACATCTATTTCATGCATCGCGACAATCCGGATGTGCCGGTCGGCGAATTCGTCGACGCCATGGACGCCGAGGCCAGGGCCGGCCGCATCCGCGGCCTGTTCGGCGGCTCCAACTGGACGATGGAGCGCATGGACGAGGCGATTGCCTATGCCAAGAAGAACGGCAGGCAGAAGCCCGGCGCGCTCTCCAACAATTTCTCGCTGGCTGAAATGCTGGAGCCGATCTGGGCAGGCTGCGTCACCTCCTCGACCGATGCGTGGAAGGCCTGGCTGGCGGCGCGGCAGATGCCGCACTTCGCCTGGTCGAGCCAGGGCCGCGGCTTCTTCACCGACCGCGCCGGCCGCGACCGGACTGACAATGAGGAGCTGGTGCGGGTCTGGTACTCGGAAAGGAATTTCGCCCGCCGCGACCGCGCCATCGAGCTGGCCCGAAAACTCGGCAAGAGCCCGATCCATATCGCGCTGGCCTACGTGCTGGCGCAGCCCTTCCCGTCGGTCCCGCTGATCGGCCCGCGCACGCTGGACGAGCTGGAGGACAGCCTCAGGGCGCTCGATATCAAGCTGACGCCGGAGGATGTGGCCTGGCTGGACGAGGGTGCGGAACGGAGGAGGGCTTAGGGGGAAAATCAGGGGCGTCGCGTTCCTTCGCCCCCCTCTCTGCTCTGCCGGGCATCTCCCCCCTCAAGGGGGGAGATTGGCAGCTTCAGCGCCGGCGCTCCCTTTGCAACGTTGGCGATTAGCGAAAGCCGGCGCCACATCTGATCTCCCCCCTTGAGGGGGTTGAGGAGCGGTCCGCACAGCGGACGGGAAGCCAATTGCTTGGCTTTCCGAGCGACGAAAGCCGGCAGGACAGAGAG
>NZ_RZRY01000847.1:0-2366 GCF_003998035.1 Mesorhizobium sp. M2A.F.Ca.ET.039.01.1.1
GATGAGGGGTGCTCCAGGGAAAGCCGGCGTCTCACTCCGCTGGAACACCCCTCATCCGTCTCGGCGCTATCGCGCCGATCCACCTTCTCCCACAAGGGGAGAAGGGAAAACGCGCCGCGGCCGGATGATTTTTCCATTCGCGGCGCTCGCCATAGCGCTGCTGCTCCCAGGGCAGGCGCTGGCCGCCGAAATCCATGAACTGCCCGGCGCCGCCATGTCGCTATGGTGGGGACTGCCCTTTGCCGGCCTGCTGCTGTCGATCGCGACCGGACCGCTGCTCTTTCATCACCTGTGGGAACATCATTACGGCAAGATCGCCGCCGGCTGGGCAGCGCTGGCGGTGGTCCCGCTGGCCGTCGCTTTCGGCATACCGACGGCAGGCGAGGCCGTGCTGCACACGCTGCTCAGCGAATACATGTCCTTCATCATCCTGCTGTTCGCGCTCTACACCATCTCGGGCGGCATCCTGCTCGCCGGCAACATCCACGGCACGCCGCTCACCAATGCCGGGCTGCTGCTCATCGGCGCGCTGCTTGCCTCGGTCATCGGCACGACCGGCGCCTCGATGATCCTAATCCGGCCGATGCTGCGCGCCAACGACAACCGGCCGTTCAACGCCCATGTGGTGATCTTCTTCATCTTCCTGGTCTCCAACATCGGCGGCTCGCTGACGCCGCTCGGCGATCCGCCGCTGTTCGTCGGCTTCCTGCGCGGCGTGGATTTCTTCTGGACGACAGTGCACATCCTGCCGGACACGCTTTTTGTCGGCGGGCTGGTGCTGGCGGTGTTCCTGGCGATCGATCTGGTCCTGCATCGCCGCGAGGCCGGCATGCCGAAGATCAAGGACCCGACGCCCGATACAAAGGTGCGCCTGCGCGGGCTCGCCAACCTGCCGCTGCTCGCCGGCGTGATCGGCGCGATCCTGCTTTCGGCGAGCTGGAAGCCGGGCGTCAGCATCCCAATCCTTGGCGTCAGCCTCGAGTTGCAGAACCTGGTGCGCGACGTCATCATCCTGGTGCTGGCCTTCCTGTCCTTGAAGGTCTCGTACAAGAGCCATCGCGAGGCCAACGGCTTCACCTGGGGGCCGATCGCCGAGGTGGCGAAATTGTTTGCCGGCATCTTCATCTGCATCGTGCCGGTCATCGCCATCCTGCGGGCCGGCCATTACGGCGCGCTGGCGCCGCTGGTGGCGCTCGTCACCTCCGCTGACGGCCAGCCCAACGATCTGGCCTATTTCTGGCTGACCGGGGCGCTGTCTTCCTTCCTCGACAACGCGCCGACCTATCTGGTGTTCTTCGAGCTTGCCGGCGGTGATGCCCAGCACCTGATGACTGAGGCAGCCTCGACGCTGGCCGCGATCTCGGCGGGAGCGGTGTTCATGGGCGCCAACACCTATATCGGCAACGCACCCAACTTCATGGTCTTCGCCATCGCCAGGCATCGCGGCTTCAAGATGCCGGGCTTCTTCGGCTATATGGCGTGGTCCGGCCTTGTGCTGATCCCGACATTCTTGATTGCCGGGTTTTTGCTTTTCTGAAGCGGCGCGGAGCCTTACCTCCCCCTTGTGGGGAGGTCGGACTGCAGGTCCGGGTGGGGGTCGGCGCTGCCCCGTCCCCGCTGCTTCGCAGCGACCCTCCCCACAAAGGGGGAGGGTAATCCTCAGCCCACTCCAACATATCTTCGCACCGCCGAGGGATCCGCCCGCAGCGCTTCGACGTCCACCGTCTCGCGGTTGCGGCCGTTCTCGATGAAGCAAACCCGATCAGCGACCGACAGCACGGCGTCGACGCGCTGCTCGACCAGGATGGTGGAGACGCCGAGCTCGCGCAGCTTGGCCACCGTCTCGCGGATCCTGGCGATCATCGACGGCATCAGGCCCTCGGTCGGCTCGTCCAGCAACAGCACGTGCGGCTCGAGGCAGAGCGCGCGGGCCATGGCCAGCATCTGCTGCTCGCCACCGGAGAGCGTGCCTGAACGCTGCTTCAGCCGCTCGCGTAGCAGCGGGAAGAGATCGAGGACGTTCTCGCGCGTCTGCTTGCCCTTGCCGCGCGCCATCAAGCCGATCTCGATGTTTTCCGCCACGCTCATCTCGGCGAACAGGCGCCTGCCCTGCGGCACATAGGCGACGCCAGCCTTCGGCACGTCATGCGCGGCGAGGCCGGTCAGTTCCTTGCCATCCAGCTTGATCGAGCCGGCGGCCGCCGGGACCAGCCCCATGATGGCCTTCAGCGTCGTCGTCTTGCCGGCGCCGTTGCGGCCGAACAGGCACAGCACCTCGCCCTGGTTGAGGACGAGGTCGAGGCCGTAGAGCACCTGCACCCCGCCATAGAAGCAATCGAGGCCGGCAATGGTGAGCAATTCCGTAT
>NZ_RZRY01000848.1:0-2366 GCF_003998035.1 Mesorhizobium sp. M2A.F.Ca.ET.039.01.1.1
CGAGTGCCGGGCGGCAAGCGCCAGCGACAGAAGCCGTTCGGCCATCACCGGCAGCATGGTCTCGCGCTGCGCCACCTCGTAGCGCGGGTGCAGCGCCGACAGCTTGACCGAAATGCCGTGGTTGTAGCGGATGTCAGGGCCGTTCGACCCCGCATCGAGCGACGAGATCGCATCCGCATAGGCGCGGTGGTAGCGCAGCGCGTCGGCCTCGGTGCGGGCCGCCTCGCCCAGCATGTCGAAGGAATAGAGATAGCCCTTCTGCGTCATCGGCCGGCCGCGCTTGACGGCCTCGGCGATGGTGCGGCCGAGCACGAACTGCTCGCCCATCTCGCGCATCGCCGCAGCGACCGCCTTGCGGATCACCGGCTCGCCCAGCCGGCGCACCATGGCGCGCAGCGTGCCTTCGATGCCGCCCTCGCCTTCGTCGAGCACGCGGCCGGTGAGCATCAGCGCCCAGGTCGAGGCGTTGACGAAGATCGAGCTGGAACCGCCCGAATGCGCCGACCAGTCATGCGGCGCGATCTTGTCGGCGATCAGATCGTCCATCGTCTCGGTGTCGGGCACGCGCAGCAGCGCTTCGGCCAGGCACATCAGCGCCACGCCTTCCTTGGTCGACAGGCCGTACGCCGAGAGGAACACCTCCATCAGCCTGGGATCGGTCGAGCCGCGCACCGCGCGCACCAGATCGGCCGCGCGCGCCGAGATCCCCTTGCGCTCCTCGGCCGACAACCCCGCCGTCGCCGACAGGCGCTTCACCGCCTCGTCTTCGTCGGGCAAATAATTGGCGCGGATCTGCTGGCGGATGGCGTCGAGCGGCATATCGGGTCCATGAAAGCGAGCGTGAGCGAACGTTCCGGCGGTCGCCGGACCGAATGGCGCAAGCTAGCACAGCTTCGGATTCCAGTCGGTCCAAAGAAATCGACTAGGCAGGCCAATTGAACTATCATAGAAGCCGAATTCCCATCGTTTCGGCTGCCATTTCGATGACCGAAGACCAATTGGACCGCATCGACCGTAACATCCTGACGGCGCTCGGGCGCGACGGCAGGCTTTCGATGTCCGAACTGGCTTTGAAGGTCGGCCTGTCGAAGACGCCGGTGCAGGCGCGCGTGAAACGATTGGAGAAGGACGGCTACATCAGAGGCTACCGCGCCATCATCGATCGCGAACGCATGGGCGAAGGCCATGTCGCCTTCGTCCAGGTAAAGCTGTCGGATACGCGCTCGGCGGCGCTCGACGCTTTCAACCGAGCTGTCCAGGGCGTGCCCGAGATCGAGCAGTGCCACATGATGGCCTCGAGCTTCGACTATCTGCTGAAGGTCCGCACCACCGACATCGCCGCCTATCGCCGCGTGCTCGGCGAGCGCATCTCGGCCCTGCCCCACGTCGCCCAAACCTCGACCTTCGTGGCGATGGAGACGGTCAAGGATCGCTAATCAGAAAGCGTCTTGAGGAACGCCACCAGCGCCGCGCGCTCGCGATCGGACAGGTCGAGCGGATGCACTTCCGATACGCCTTCAACGCCTGGCGGCGCCTTCGAATAATGCGCCACCACTTCATCGAGTGTCGAGAACTGGCCGGCATGCATGTAAGGCGGGCGATCCGCCGCGCCCCTGAGCGACGGCGTCTTGTAGGCGTGCGTGATTTGCGGACCGTCCTTGACCATGAAGCGCAGCTCGCGGCAGGCGCTCTCGTCGCCGTCGCGGAATTTGCCGAGGCAGTTGAACGGGTCGGCCTCGACCTGTGCCACGGCATCGACGCGCCCGCGGTCCGGCGGCAGGCCGTCGACCGGCGGCACGCCGGTGTTGTGGAACGCATTGTCGGTGAGGCGCGGACCATTGTGGCAGGTCACGCAATTGGCCTTGCCGATGAACAGTTTCAGCCCGAGGATTTCTTCCGGCGAGAAAGCCGCGTCCCCTTCCGGCTTGGCGCCGGTCGCCAGATCGATGGCGAAACGGTCGAAGCGCGTCTCCTCGGGCTCGATCGATCGCTCGAAGGCGGCGATCGCCTTGCCGATATTGGCATAGACGCGGTTGACGTCGTCCTGCTGAGAGGCGGGCATCGCGTTCCACACCGCCTTCTCGGCGTCGCTGCCGAGCGGACTGGCATTGGCCGGCACGGTGGAAAGGTCCGGCAGCGGCCCAAAAATGCGCTCGTAGCGCTCGCCGAACCGCTTCTTGATGTAATGCGCGAAGGCTGCCCGGTTGCCGGCCTGCTCCAGCGGGTTTTCAAGCGGCGTCAGCGCCTGGGCCCACAGGCTGTCGCGCCTGCCGTCCCAGAAGTACCAAGGATTGTGCGCCACGCCCGCCAGCGGCATGGTGCGGCGGTTGGTATGGCCGACGCCGACCGCCTTCGGCAGGGCGGCC
>NZ_RZRY01000849.1:0-2364 GCF_003998035.1 Mesorhizobium sp. M2A.F.Ca.ET.039.01.1.1
CTACAGTTTCCGCGCCTATTTCTCAGGCGCGATGCAGACCGGCACCGCCGAATATTTCGCGCTCGGCAATGTCAGCAAACGTCCCGGGCTCTACATCTCGCGGCGCGTCGACGGCGCCTCGGGGCCTCTCGGCGTCGTCGTGGTCAAGATGGAGTTCGACCAGCTCGAAGCCGACTGGCACGAAGCGAACCGGCCGGCCTTTGTCAGCGACGCGCATGGCGTGGTGCTGATCACGAGCGTCCCCTCCTGGCGCTTCCTGACGACGGAGCCGCTTAGCCGGCCGGTGCTCGCCGAGATCCGCGCCAGCCAGCAATTCGGCGACGTGCCGCTGGTGCCTTTGCCGATCACGAGACCGGAGGCGCTGAGCTCCGATGTCGCGCTGGTCCATGCCATCACGCCTGGAGGCAGCGATGCGGAATATCTGCGGCTCTCGACCGCTGTGCCGTCGACACCGTGGCAGCTCGACTATCTTGTTCCAGCCGAAGCGCCGATCGCCGCCGCGCAGCGCGAAATGCGGCTCCTGGCGCTGGGCGTCCTTGTGCCGCTCATCGCCTTGGCCGCCTATCTGCTTTGGCGCCGGCAGTCCGCCCAGATGCGGATCGCCGCCGAACAGGCCGCGCGCGCCGAGCTGGAGCGGCGCGTCGTCGAGCGCACGCAGGATCTCAGCCTGGCGCGCGACCGGCTGCAGGCCGAGATCGCCGACCATCGCAGCACCGAGGTGAGGCTGCAGGTCATGCAGCAGGAGCTGGTGCAGGCCAACCGGCTTGCCACGCTTGGCCAGGTCGCGGCCGGCGTCGCGCATGAGATCAACCAGCCGGTGGCGACGATCCGCGCCTATGCCGACAATGCGCGCGTGTTCCTCGAGCGCAAGCAAAGCGCCTCAGCCGAGGAGAATCTTGGCGCCATCGCCGCGCTGACCGAGCGCATCGGAGCCATCACGGAGGAGCTGAAAGCCTTTGCCCGCAAGGGCCGCACCGCCGCCGAGCCCGTCGAATTGCGCAGCGTGATCGAGGGCGCAGTCGTGCTGCTCAGGAGCCGCTTCGCCGGCCGGCTGGATGCTCTGGCGATCACGCTGCCGCCGACGGCGCTAAAAGTAATGGGCAATCGGCTGCGGCTGGAACAGGTGTTGATCAATCTGTTCCAGAACGCGCTGGAGGCGCTCGATGGCCGTGATGGCGCAAGGGTCGAAGTCTCCGCCGCCGAAACCGGCGAAGACGTGGCGCTGGTCGTTTCCGACAACGGACCTGGTATCCCACCCGCGATCCTGAAATCACTGTTCACGCCCTTCAACACCTCGAAGGAGAAAGGCCTTGGGCTCGGCCTGGTCATCTCCAAGGACATCGTCGCCGACTATGGCGGGCGCATCGAGGTTTCGAGCAGCGACCAGGGCACACGCTTCACCATCCATCTGTCGAAAGCCGGCGCAGCATGACGAAGCACAACCCAGCAACGGTGATCCTGATCGACGACGACAGCGACCTGCTCAAGGCGACAAGGCAGACGCTGGAGCTTGCCGGCTTTGCTGTGTCGGCCTATTCGGTGGCGAGCGAAGCGCTGGCGACGCTCGACAGGAATTTCGCCGGCGTGGTTGTCTCGGACATCCGCATGCCGGAGATCGACGGGCTGCAGCTTTTCGGCCGCGTCTTGCATCTCGACCCAGATATTCCCGTGATCCTGGTCACGGGGCACGGCGACATCGCCATGGCCGTCAAGGCGATCAAGGACGGCGCCTACGACTTCATCACCAAGCCTTTCGCCACTGAGCGGCTGGCGCAGAGCGTTGCCCGCGCCGCCGAAAAACGCCGGCTGGTGATGGAGAACCGCGCCTTGCGCGAAGCGGCCGAGCAGGCGCAGGAGGGCTTGCCGCTGATCGGACAGACGCCGGCGATGGAGCGGCTGCGCCGTACGCTCAGGCAGATCGCCGACACCGATGTCGACGTGCTGGTGACCGGCGAGACCGGCTCCGGCAAGGAGGTGGTGGCGAACCTGCTGCATCGCTGGAGCCGCCGTGCCAATGGCAATTTCGTCGCGCTCAATTGCGGCACGCTGCCGGAGACGGTCATCGAAAGCGAGCTGTTCGGACACGAGGCCGGCGCCTTCACCGGCGCGCAGAAGAAGCGCGTCGGCCGTATCGAGCATTCGAGCGGCGGCACGCTCTTCCTCGACGAGATCGAAAGCATGCCGGCCGCGACGCAGGTGCAGATGCTGCGCGTGCTCGAAATGCGCGAGGTGACGCCGCTCGGCACCAACGAAGTCAGGCCGGTCGACCTGCGCGTCGTCGCCGCCGCCAAGGTCGACCTCGGCAATGCCAGCCAGCGCGGCGCTTTCCGCGAGGACCTCTATTACCGGCTCAATGTGGTGACG
>NZ_RZRY01000084.1:0-14810 GCF_003998035.1 Mesorhizobium sp. M2A.F.Ca.ET.039.01.1.1
TCCGCAAGGTTGGTGATGACGGTATCGACCCCAGGCACATCCAGCGGCGTCAGGTCGAGGTTCAGAACCTGATGCCCGCGTTTCAGCAGATAAGGTATGACGTGCCGGCCGATCTTGCCGCTGCCGCCGGTGAAGACAATCCGCTTGCCCATGGCTTCCTCCGAGCGAATTTGTTTGATCGAGCAGCGAACCGGCCGGTCGTCCGCTATTCAAATATGCCGAAGCCGGGCACGGCATGTTTGTGGACACCGTCCATGTTGAGCTCGACGCCGATGCCTGGCACATCAGGCACCGCGATGTGGCCGTCTTCGACGATGGACTTGGCGCCATTCGGCAGGCGCACGTAACTGTCCCAGGCGTCGCGCTCCTCCAGCGCGTGCCATTCCAGCACGAGGAAGTTCGGAACGCTGGCGCAGACATGGCAGGTCGCCATCGTGCCCAGCGGCGTCGACACCAGATGCGGCGCGAAAGGCACGTAGTACATCTCGGCGAGGTTGGCGATCTTGCGGCTTTCGGCAAGGCCACCGCATTTCGGCACGTCTGGCATGACGACATCGGCGCCGTAGTTCTGGAACAGCTCCCGAAAACCCCAGCGCAAATAGAGGTTTTCGCCGACGCAGATCGGCGTCTTGGTCCGCATGCGGATCTGCTTCAGGGCCTCGACATTTTCCGCGGGGATCGGTTCTTCGAGCCACAGAAGATTGAAGCGCTCCATCTCGGTGGCGATGCGGCTGGCGCTGAGCACGTCATAGCGCGCATGCAGGTCGATGCAGAGATCGACGTCAGGGCCGGCTGCTTCGCGCACCGCCGCGACGCGCTCGATCATCGAACGCAGCTCGGCGCCGTTGATGGTGTGGTTCACCGCATCGAACTTGCCCGGGTGGCGCAGATTGTCGATGTCGAATTTCAGCGCCGTGAAACCTTCCGCAACCATGCGGCGGGCGCGAGCCGCGCATCCCTGCGGCGATCCCGATTCGTCGTCGCCGTCGCCGCAATCGGCATAGAGCCTGATGCGGTCGCGGAACTTGCCCCCGAACATACGGTAAAGCGGCTGGCCGGCGGCTTTTGCCGCCACGTCCCACAGCGCCATTTCGAGCCCGGTGAGGGCGATGAGAAAGATGCCGGCCTGCGCGCCGGAGAAGACATGATCGCGGCGGATCTTGTCCCAGCAATATTCGACATTGCGCGGATCCTGGCCGATCAGTTCCGACTTCAGTTCCGAGATCAGACCGACGATTGCGGCCGCGCCTGCGTCGGGATTGGCCTCGCCATAGCCGGAAATGCCGGCGTCCGTATCGATCCGGATGAGGGTCGCCTTGCCGTGATAGGCCACGACCGCCGTTTTGATGTCCACGATCTTCATCGGATCCCTCTCCCGTGATGGCGCGCGCTCACAAGTGCAGAATTCTGCCCATGGGCCAAACTTGTCTAATAAGCATACAAGAATGACCAATGCGCCGTAAACCCCCTTCGATGGATTTTGCATCTGCGGACGTTCGAAGGTGCCGGTGCTCGTTGTTTTGCTTGGGAAATTCAGAGGCGTGTGCCAAGAATCCCGAAACTCAAACTTCACACTTGTTAGACGAGTATATAAGCGTATAAATTGGGCGACCACAGAGCTATGGCTCATGCGTGTCGCCAATCGGGAGGAACAGGATGCAACAGCGACAGCTCGGATCGTCGCCGGTGAAGGTATCGGAAATCGGCCTCGGGACTTGGGGGATGTCCGGCGCGTTTTGGGGCGCGGCTGACGACGAAGAGTCGATCCGGGTGATCAGACGCGCGCTCGATCTCGGCATCACGCTGATCGACACGGCCGAAGCCTATGGACACGGCCATGCCGAGGAGGTCGTCGGACAGGCGCTGGCCGGCCGCCGCGACAAGGCCGTGATCGCGACCAAGGTCGCGCCCAATCATCTCGAATCCGCCGCGATCGAGGCGGCGCTCGACGGTTCGCTGAAGCGCATGCGGACGGAATATGTCGACGTCTATTTCGTCCACTGGCCGAACTCGGATTTTCCGATCGGGCCGACCATGGAGATGATGGAGCGGCTGCGCGCGTCAGGGCGGATCAAGGCGGTCGGCGTCTCGAATTTCAGCATCGCCGACATGGACAGCGCCCGTCAGCACGGCGTCATCGACGTGCTGCAGCCGCCCTACAACATGCTGTGGCGCGAGGTTGAAGCCGAGACGCTGCCCTATTGCCGCAAGCACAATGTCGGCGTCATGCCATACAGCGGTCTCGCCCAAGGACTGCTCACCGGAACGCTGTCAACGGACACCAAGTTCGTCGAGGGCGATGAGCGGCGCACGACGGTGCTGTTCCAGCCGGGCACCTATGAGCGGGCGGTGAACGCCGTCGACATGCTCAAGCCGATCGCGGCGCGCTACGGCAAGACGGTTCCGCAACTTGCGATACAGTGGCTCACCAGCCGGCCAGGCGTCAGCTCGCCGCTGGTCGGCGCCCGCACCGTCAAGGAACTGGAGGAGAACGTCGAGAGCGCCGGCTGGACGATTTCCGACGCGGACATCGCCGCTATCGACAGGATCACTGCCCCGGTCTGGGCGGAAATCAAGGACAAGGGCGACATGTTCGGTTTCCGTGCACGCCAGCGCCAGGAACAACAAGCGAAGAGAGCATAGTGCACTTCCGTGGGATTGCTCCACGTCAAGCCCTGTCCTCCCGGCACGCTACGGCGCGGCCAGCGCAAATGCTGGCTGCGCCGCTTCTTCAGCGAGGCAGGCCGACCGCGGTGGTCTTCTTGAGGTGCCGGCGCATCGCTTCCTCGGCCCGCTTTTCGTCGCGCGCCACGAGCGCCTCGTAGATAGCCCTGTGCATTTCGGTTGCGGAGGGCAGCGCATGGGGCATCTGGTTGCTGATGCGCCTGCTCGCCATCTGCCACCACCGGGACGAATACATGAAACGGTCGAGGATCCTGTTCTGCGCCGCCCGGCAAATCTCCATGTGGAAATCCAGATCGAGCTTCAGATAGGCGTCGGGATTGTCCTCGCTGGCCGACATCGCCGCCAGCAAAGTGCCAAGGCGTTCGAGATTTTCCTTGGTCATGTGCTTGGCCGCGATGGCGGCGATGGCCGGTTCGATGATGATCCGGGTCGCATGCGCTTCGGCCAGGATCTCGCGCATCTGCTCATGCGGCAGCCAGTCGATGAGCAGTGGGCTGAGATAGTCCCACTCCTCGGCTGGACGCAGCACCACGCGCCGCCCTTGAGCGATCTCGATCATATCGAGCGACGCGAGGATCTTCAGCGCCTCTCGCGCGACCGCGCGCGAGACTCCGAATTCCTGCAGGATCTGCTGTTCCGACGGCCCCTGGGCGCCGGCGACACCGCTGCCGGCGATGCGCCGCGCCAGCACGCCCGCCACCTGCTTGGGCAAAGTTTGAAGCTTGACCTCGACGGTATCCATCACTAACATCCACTTGTCTGATAAGCTTATAGGCTGATAGCTAGATATGCAGTCAACTTATCTCATAAAAACGCTCACTAGCCGATAACACGGCCTGCGGGAAGGGAGCATCGAGCGGTGTCCAGCCGCCGTGCCCCGTTGCCGCCGTCCGAGGTCACGATCGATACGCCTGCTACCGAGCGAGGCGTGTTGGAGCGCAAGTGCCGATCGCCCGGAGGCTCGCAAGCGTCGTTCGGGAACCAATCCACGCAGTCTAGCGGCGGGAGGAGCACGCCGCAGCTGCCGAGGCTGAAAGTCGTCGGCCGTCCCTGGATGGACCGACCAGTCAAACCAGGAGGAGATTGTGATGTCCGGAACCTTATCGAGACGTAAATTCCTTGCCGCGAGCGCGGCAGTGACGGCCGGCTCGCTTGCCGCGCCGTGGGTTGCCAAGGCAGACGCCAAAGAGATCACCGCATTGCTGATCACGGGCGGCCCGCTCTATCCCAAATACTGGGAGAAGATCGTTCAGGACTTCACCGCCAAGACCGGCATCAAGGTTCGCTACGACCTTCTGGAATTCACGCCCCTGACGGCGAAGGTGGTCACGTTGAGCGCGGCGCGGTCGAGCCAGTACGACGTCTACAGTACCCATACGGCGCAGATCGATTCCTACTTCAACCATTTCGCGCCGCTGAACAGCTATTTCAGCGACTCCGAGCTGGCGGACTTCTATCCCGTCGCGGTCAAATACCTGCGCGATCCCAAGACCGGAAATCTGGCGGCGATTCCGCGCAACATGGATGCGCGCGTTCAGTACTACCGCAGCGACATCTATCAGGAAAAAGGCCTGAAGCCGGCCGAAACCTGGGAAGAACTGGTCGATGTCGGTCTGAAACTCACCGGCGACGGTCACTATGGCCTTGTCGTGCCGGGACAGGGCGATCCGGCGCAACGCACCTTCAGCGACCTGCTCTGGCAGGCAGGCGGCGACTGGGTCGACCAGGCCAACAAGCCGGCCTTCAACTCCGAAGCCGGCATAAAGGCGCTCACCTTCTATCGCGATCTGATCCAGAAGCACAAAATCGTGCCGCCCGACGCCGTCGGCTATCAATGGAACGAGAACTCGACCGAATTCTCGTCCGGCACGGTCTATGCCACTTTCGATTGGCCGGGCGCCTTCGCCACCCTTTCCAATCCGGAAACCTCGCGCGTCGTCGGCAAATGGTCGACGGCGCCCTATGTGCGGGACAAGGCGGCGATCTCATGTGCCATCTCGCATGCCATGGCGCTGAATGGCCAGTCCGGACGCAAGGAACCCGCCGTCGCGTTCATCAAATACACGGTCAGCACCGACGCCCAGCGGCTGCAGTTCGATCAGTTCACCAACTTCCCGAGCAGCCAGAGCCTGGCCAAGGAAGTGATCGCCGCGGCCAAGGGCCCCCAGGCGACATGGCTGCAACAGCTCGAGACGACGATCGCCAACGGCAAGGAGTGGCCCAAGCTTGCCGGCTTCTCGAAGGTCTGCACCTTGATGTTCTCGGCCATCGAGCAGGCCCTGTCCGACCAGGCTTCCCCCGCCGACTCGCTTAACCAGGCGGCGACCGAGGCGGAGGACATCATGCGCCGGGCCGGGGCCTACGATTGAGCATGGCGCCCGTTGCGCAGACGCGGGTGTCAGGGCGCCGGCGACGTTCGCCGCTGCCCTACACCTGGCAGAGAGGATACCTGCTGGCCAGCCCGGCGCTTTTCGTCATGCTGGCCATCCTCATCTATCCGCTCGGATACTCCTTCATCATGAGCTTCTTCCGCTGGGACCTCAGCGGATCGGCGCCATTCGTCGGAACGGGAAACTACACCGACGAGCTGTTCGGCCGCCAGTTCAACCAAGCGCTCCGAAACCAGACCATCTTCAGCGTCGTTTCCATCACGATCGAAGTGGTGGCCGGCATGGCGATCGCTGTGCTCGTCAACGGCAAACTGCGCGGCATGCGCCTCGCGCGCACCTTGCTCCTGGTCCCGCCGATGATCGCGCCCGCCGTCGTCGGCCTGAATTTCCGCTGGCTGTTCAACACCCAGTATGGGCTGGTCGACGCGCTGCTGCGCATCTTCAACCTGCCCGACATTCCGTGGCTCACCCATCCGGCCTGGGCGCTCGTCTCGGTGATCGTCGCCGATGTGTGGCAGAACACGCCGCTGATGGTGCTCCTGTTTCTTGCCGGCCTGCAATCCTTGCCGCAGGAGCCGCTCGAGGCGGCCACAGTGGACGGCGCCACGCCATGGCAGCGCTTCTGGCATATCGTGCTGCCGCTGATGCGTCCGGTCATCATGATCGCGCTGATGCTGCGCATCATCGACACGTTCCGCACCTTCGACGTCGTCTGGCTGATGACGCAAGGAGGACCGGGCGGCGCCACTAACCTGCTCACGGTCTATTCCTACCTGCTGGCGTTTCAGGCGGTGGATTTCGGACACGCGGCGGCGGTCTCCTACATCGCGCTGGGCATGTCGCTGTTCGTGCTCGGCCTGCTTTACGGAGTGCCGTGGCTCATCGCGAAACGGAGGGCGATATGACCGAAGCCGTCATCGTCGGCGCACGTTCCATGCCAAAGCGCCGGCGCCGCCGGTTCACGGCGGCGATCGCCGGTCGGTATTTGGCGCTGGTCCTGACCGTCGCGCTCACCGTTTTTCCGCTGGTGTGGCTGTTCCTGACCTCGATCCGCAGCTCGGCCGACATCTTCTCGGTTCCGGTGCACATCATCCCCGAGACCGCGACGCTGACGCAGTATGTCGCGGTCTTCGCCCAGTACGACACGATGGGCTATGTCTGGAACACCGTCATCGTCTCGGTGGCGACGGTCGTCCTCGTCCATCTGCTGGCCATCCCCTGCGCCTATGCGCTGTCGCGCTTCAGGATGCCGGGCGCCATGCTGATCTTCGGGCTGCTTTTGATCATGCGCATGATCCCTGTCATCGCGCTTGCCATCCCGCTCTTCGCCGTGTTCGCAGCCATGGGCCTGCTCGACACCGTCTGGGCGCTGATCCTCAGCCATACCGCGGCCAAGCTGCCGGTCGCCATCTGGCTGCTTCTGGGCTTCATTCAGGATGTGCCGAAGGAGATTGAGGAGGCCGCCCAGTCGGACGGCGCCGGCACCGTGCGCACGCTGGTCCAGATCGTCGCGCCGCTGATTGCGCCGGGCATCGGCGCCAGCGCCGTGATCACCTTCCTCTTCACCTGGAACGACCTCTTGCTCGCCTTGACCCTGACTTCGAGCAAGGCGGCGCAGACGCTGCCCGTCGGGCTCACCAATTTCGTCTCGCAGTATGGCATCGACTGGGGCGCCATGTCGGCCGCCGGCGTGCTCATGGTCATCCCGACCTTGGTGTTCGTCTGGTTCGCCCAGGGGCTGCTGGTCAAAGGCCTGACGACTGGTGCGGTTCGCGGTTGAACGGCTGGAACGATGGTTGAACGCAACTGAGTGACGATCGCTGAGGCTTGCGCCTCAGCGCAGATTGGAGGAACGGAATGCAAGCTGACCAGATACCGGCGATACCGGACATTTCCCGGCCGCCACGAGAACTGGTCGACGCGCTGGCGGCGATCGGTTCGGCGACGCTGGCCAGCGAGCTCTACCACAAGATGGGCATTCGCGACCCGCAGATCCGCGGGCCGCGTCCCTTGCGTTCCGGCAGCACGGCGGCAGGGCCAGCGCTGACGCTCCAGTGCATGCCGAAGCGCGAGGATCTGTACAACGAGACGGAGTATGAGGAGCCTGAGCGGCAACTGCACCGCCACGTGCTTTATCCCACCCAGCCCGGCGACATGGTGGTGGTCGATGCCCGCGGCGATCTGGGCAGCGGCATTTTCGGTGAGATGATGCTGACCTATTTTGCTGGGCGGGGCGGCGCCGGCGTCGTTGTCGACGGCTGCATTCGCGATTCCGCCCAGGCGGCGGCGCTCGATATCGGCATCTGGGTGAGGGGCGTCACGCCGAATTTCCACGCCCAGACCAACATCGTCCCCTTTGCCGTCAACGTTCCGATCGCCTGCTCGAACGTCCTGGTCATCCCGGGCGACATCGTCGTCGCCGACGACGATGGCGTTGTCGTCGTGCCGGTCGCCCTTGCCCCCAGATTGGTCGAGCTCGCCGGCGCGCATATCGAGTGGGAGGAGTTTTCGCGCGCGCGGCTCGCGCAAGGAGGAGACCTGCGGAAATACTACCCGTTGAGCCCCGAGGGCGAGGCCGAATACCGCGCATGGCGGCAGGCCCAAGGAAAATGAGCCGCGCCGGTACGGGAGAAGAATAGGTGTCCGCAATCGAGATAGAACAGCTCGGCAAGAGCTTCGGCGCGGTGGAAGTTCTGCGCGACGTCAACATCGAAATCGCCAGCGGCGAGTTCGTGGTCCTTGTCGGTCCGTCGGGCTGCGGCAAGTCAACGCTCCTGCGCATCATCGCGGGACTCGAAGAGCATACGACTGGTGAGATCCGCATCGGCGGGCGCGTCGTCGACGAGATGCCGGCCAAGTCGCGCGACATAGCCATGGTCTTCCAGAGCTACGCGCTCTATCCGCATATGAGCGTGGCCGACAATATGAGCTTCGCGCTTCGGCTGGCCAAGGTTCCCAGGTAGGAGATCGTCTCCAGGGTGAAGGCGGCGGCCGAAATCCTCGGTCTGCAGGACCTGCTCGGCCGCATGCCGCGTCAGCTGTCCGGCGGCCAGCGCCAGCGTGTCGCCATGGGTCGCGCGATCGTGCGCGCGCCCTCGGCCTTCCTGTTCGACGAGCCGCTCAGCAATCTCGACGCCAAGCTGCGCGTGAAGATGCGTGCCGAGATCAAGAAGCTGCACCAGCGGCTCGGCCGCACCAGCATCTACGTCACGCATGACCAGACCGAGGCGATGACGCTCGCCGACCGAATCGTGGTCCTGAACAAGGGCCGCATCGAACAGATCGGCACCCCTTCCGAACTCTACGAGAAACCGGCCAATCTGTTCGTCGCGGGCTTTATCGGCTCCCCGGAAATGAATCTCATCGAAGGTCGCGTCGACAACGGCGCGTTCGAAGCCGGTTCAGGCCTTCGCCTGCCATTGCCCAAAGGTCTGGAGTTCCACGGCGCACAAGAGGTGATTTACGGGATCCGTCCTCAGCACATCATCGTCGGGGGCGATCACGCGAGGGCCAGCGTCCAGGTGGTGGAGCCGACAGGAGAGGCTCAGGAACTGACGTTGAGGACAAGCGGGGTCGAGCTCGTGGCCGAAGTTCGGGATCAGCAGCCGTTCAAGCCCGATCAAGAGGTTGGGTTAGAGGTGATGGTTTCGAAGGTCCACCTATTCGACGCGCGAAGTGGCATGAGGATAAATCAGGACGAACTCGTCAGAGGGTAGGGGGAACTGCTCGCCCGTGGAGCTCGCGTTTAAGCGGCCGAGGCCGCGAATGGGTGCACTCGGCCGGATCGCGCGCGACCAATGGCGACCGAACCAGCTCAGCCGACTGCGCCGGCTGAGCTCGCGTTCCGAGGGTTACAGCCGGCGCCTCAGGCCCGCTTCTCATAATCAATGACGATGCGGCCCTGGATGTCACCCTTGTGCATACGGGAGAAGATGTCGTTGATGTTCTCGAGCTGTTCGGTCTCGATTGTCGCCTTGACCTTGCCGTCCCCCGCAAAGTCCAGCGCTTCCTGCAGGTCGAGCCGTGTCCCGACGATCGAACCGCGGACCGTCACGCCGTTGAGCACGGTATCGAAGATCGACAGCGGGAAATCGCCTGGCGGCAAACCGTTGAGCGACACCGTTCCTCCGCGGCCGACCATTCCGAGCGCCTGCTCGAAGGCTTTCGGCGACACGGCGGTGACAAGAACCCCCTGGGCGCCGCCGACCTCCTTCTTGACGAAGGCGGCGGGATCGGCCTGGCGGGCGTTGACGGCCAGCGCGGCACCGAGGCGTTTGGCGAGGTCGAGCTTCGCATCGTCGATGTCGACCGCAATGACGTTCAGCCCCATCGCCTTCGCGTATTGAACCGCCAGGTGGCCGAGCCCGCCGATACCCGAGATCACCACCCATTCGCCAGGCTTGGTATCCGTGACCTTGAGGCCCTTGTAGACGGTGACGCCCGCGCACAGGATCGGCGCGATCTCCGTGAATGATATGTTGCCCGGCAGATGGCCGACATAATCGGGATCGGCAAGGACGTATTCGGCAAAGCTGCCGTTCACCGAATAACCGGTGTTCTGCTGCTCCTCGCAAAGCGTCTCCCATCCGCCGAGGCAATGTCTGCAGTGGCCGCAGGCGGTATAGAGCCAGGGCACGCCGACGCGATCGCCTTCCTTGACGTGCTTGACGCCTGATCCAACGGCCACGACATGCCCGACACCCTCATGGCCGGGAATGAAGGGCGGCTTAGGCTTCACCGGCCAATCGCCTTCGGCGGCGTGCAGATCGGTGTGGCACACGCCCGTGGCCGCGATCTTGACGAGGATCTGGCCTGCTCCGGGCGTTGGCACCTGAACCTCTTCGATCACGAGCGGCTTGCCGAACTGGCGAACGACGGCTGCTTTCATAGTCTTGGGCATGGAATACTCCTGGGTTGTGAGTGGGTCCTATTTCAGGAACTGGCGGAAGCGCCGCAGCGAGAACGCAAACAGGAGCGTGCTGATGACCAGCAGCGCCGCGAGCTGCGGCCACACGACATCGAGGCCCGCGCCGCGGAACAGCACCGCCTGTGCCAGCATGACGAAATGTGTGTTGGGCGCGGTGAACATGATGGCCTGGATGGCCATGGGCATGCTCTCGCGCGGCGTGACGCCGCCGGACAGCACCTGCAGGGGCAGGAGCACCATCATCAGCAGCAGGCCGAATTGCGGCATGGAGCCGGCGACGGTGGCAAGGAATATCCCCAGGCAGGTCATGGCGACGATGTCGAGCGCCGCGCCCACCATGAATAGCGCGATCGATCCGTTGATGGGGACCGACAGCAGCCCCTGGATGACGACGACGAGTGCAAGGCCGGACGCCACGAGCACGACAATGCCCATCGACCAGATCTTGCTCGTCATGATCTCGAATGCGGTGACCGGCATCACCAGAAGATGCTCGATCGTCCCGTGCTCGCGCTCGCGGATCAGCGCTGCGCCGGTGAGCACGATAGACAGCATCGTGATCGAGGAGATGGCATTGGTGATGGCGCCGAACCAACCCTTGTTGAGTTCAGGGTTGAAGCGCGCCCGCAGGTCGAGGTCGACGGGCAGGGAGGCCTTGGAACGATAGCGGTCGAGGAATTCGTTCACTTCTCCCGAAACGATCGACTGGATGTAGCCTCCGCCGGTAAAGGCCTGCGACATCCGGGTGGCGTCGATGTTGAGCTGGACCGCCGGCGAGCGGCCGGCCAGCAGATCGCGCTGGAAGTTCGGCGGAATATCCAGCGCGAAAGTATCCATGCCTGAATCCATGCGGCTGTCCATCTCCGGCTGGGAGATGAGCAAAGGCGCGGTGAAGTAGGGCGGATAAAATGCCGTGACGACGCGCGACGAGACCGGCGACTGATCCTCATCGACGATGGCGATCGGAGCGTGATTGAGCGTCTCGGGCATCGCCTTCGAGGCGGTGTAGATGGCGGCGGTGAAGGCATAGACGATCAGCACGAGCATCATCGGGTCCCGCATGAGACCGCGCAGTTCCTTTATGCCGAGATTGTATATGTTGGCGATGCGCATCAGCGGGCCTGTTTTTTCAAGAATGCCGCTCCAAGGCCGAGCAGCACCGGGATGGCGACGAGCATCGGCACGAACGCGCCGGACAGGTCGGCAAAGCTGAGCGCCTTGGAAAAGACGCCGCGCGAGATCGTCACGAAATAGGTGGTCGGATAGATCCGGCCGACGAATGCGCCGACGCCCAGGAGCGACGACACCGGGTCGATCATGCCCGAATATTGGGTGGCGGGGATCATGGTGATCAGCGCGGTTCCGAAGATCGCCGCGATCTGGCTGCTCATGAAGGTCGACAGGAAAAGCCCCATGGCCGTCGTGGCCGTGACATAGACAAGGGCGGCGGCGGCGAAAGCCGGAAGGCTGCCGGTCAGCGGCACACCGAAGAGGAAGACGGCGAAGCCCGTCAGCAGCACGAAGTTGAGCATCGCGAGGGCGACATAGGGAATCTGCTTGCCGATCAGGAACTCCAGCCGGGTGACGGGCGTGACGTAGAAATTGATGATGGAGCCGAGCTCCTTCTCCCGCACCACGCTGAGCACGGCCAGCATTGCCGGGATCGCCAACAGAAGCATCGGGATAACCGCCGGAACGATGGCATCGAGACTGCGGACGTCGGGATTGTAGCGGTAGCGGATGTCGAGCTGGAAGGCGCTGGCGGTGGCGGCGTCGCCATAGAGTTCACGCGCCTTCCGCGTCAGCCAGCCGGCATGCATTCCCGAAACATAGCCTTGCACGGTTTCGGCCCGTGTAGGCATAGCGCCGTCGATCCAGGCGCCGATCGTGACGTCGCGGCCGCGCGCGAGGTCGCGCCCGAAGCCGGGCGGGATTTCGATTGCGAGGCTGAGTTCCCCGTCCTCCATGCGCCGGTCGAGATCGGCATAGTCGATGATCGGCGCCTTCTCGGTGAAATAGCGCGAGCCGGCGATCTGCAGCACATAGTCCCGGCTGATCGTCGTGTCGTCGTGATCGAGGACGGCGAAGGAGAGGTTTTCGACGTCCATGTTGATGCCGTAGCCGACGACGAACATCAGGATGAGGCTGCCGACGGTCGCCAGCGTGGCCCGGATCGGATCGCGCAAGAGTTCAAGCGCCTCGCGCCGCGTGTAGGCGAACATGCGGCGCAAATCGAAGGAACGGCCTGTGCCGCTCCTGCCAGGGCGACTGGCCTGCGCTTCCTGGACCGGCATCGTCCCGGCCGTCATGCTCGGCGTTTCTGCCTGCTTGCCTGTCGCCTCCTCGAGATATCCGACGAAGGCTTCCTCCAGCGTTGCCGCCGACCGGCTTTTGACGATCGCGGCCGGCGTGTCGCTGACCAGGACCTTGCCGGCATGCATGAGCGAGATGCGGTCGCAGCGTTCCGCCTCGTTCATGAAATGCGTGGACACGAAGATCGTCACGTTCCGCTTGCGCGAGAGGTCGGCAAGAATCCGCCAGAACCCGTCGCGGGCAACCGGGTCGACGCCGGAGGTCGGCTCGTCGAGGATCAGTATCTCCGGAGAATGGATCATCGCCACAGCCAGCGACAGCCGCTGGCGGATGCCGAGCGGCAGCGCTTCGGGCAGCGTGTCGACATTGTCGGCGAGGCCGAATTGCTGCGCGACCTCCTCGACCCGGGGCGGGATCGCCGCATCGGCCATGCCGAAGAGGCGGGCATGGAGCTCGAGATTCTGCCGGACCGTCAGCTCAGAATAGAGCGAGAATCCTTGCGACATGTAGCCGACGCGCCGCCGCACCTCGATGTCGCGGGGGTCGATCTCGCGCCCGAACAGCCGTGCCTTGCCCTCGGACGGCTCGAGCAGCCCGGTCAGCATCTTCATCGTGGTCGTCTTGCCGCAGCCGTTCGATCCGAGGAAGCCGAAGATCTCGCCGCGGCCAATGCGGAAGCTCGCGTCGTCGACGGCGGTGAAATCGCCGAAGCGCATGGTGAGGTGTTCGGCCTCGATGGCAGGTTCGCTGTCGGCGCCGGCGGGCCGCGGAGGGATCACCACAGGCTCGTGGCTGTCCCGCTTCTCCGGCGGGAGAAGGGCTATGAAGGCGGCGTCCAGGTCGGGCGCGCCGGTTCTTTCGAGCAGGTCGGCCGGGGTTCCGGAGGCGAGCACGCGGCCCGCGTCCATGGCCACCAGCCAGTCGAAGCGCGCGGCCTCTTCCATATAGGCCGTGGCGATGATGACGCTCATGCCCTCGCGACCCTTGCGGATTTCGCCGATCAGTTCCCAGAACTGGCGGCGCGACAACGGATCGACGCCGGTGGTCGGCTCGTCCAGGATCAGGAGGTCCGGATCGTGGATGAGGGCGCAGCACAGGCCAAGCTTCTGCTTCATGCCGCCCGAAAGCTTGCCGGCCTGCCGCTCGGCGAAAGGCGCCAGCCCCGTTCGCTTCAGAAGCTCGCCGATGCGGCGCTCGCGCTCGCGCCGATCATGCCCGAACAGGCGGCCGAAGAAATCGATGTTGTCGAAGACCGACAGCGTCGGATAGAGGTTCTTGCCCAGGCCTTGTGGCATATAGGCGATCCTGGGGTAGGCGCTCTGCCGGTGGCCGAGATCGGCCATGTCGCCGCCCAGCACCTCGACATGCCCCTGCTGGATCGTCCGTGCTCCGGCAATCAGGGAAAGCAGGCTGGATTTGCCGACGCCGTCCGGCCCGATCAGGCCGACCATGCGGCCGGCCGGGAAATCGAGCGTTACGGCATCGAGAGCCCTGACCTTTCCGTAAGCGTGGCCGACATTCTCCAGCCGCGCCACGTAGCTTGACGGAAGGCCCGCGCCGGCGTCCGGCCGCGCATTCATTGCACGAGCTTTCCCTTGAGGCTCGCCGGCCATGAGGCCTGCGGATCGAGCCGCACATAGGCCACGCCGGGCAGGCCGGTTTTCACCTGCTGGATATATTTGCGGAGCAGCTCCGGTGCGATGTGCGCCTTGATCCGGAACATGAGTTTCAGGCGCTCCTCCTCCGTTTCGACCGTCTTGGGCGTGAACTGCGCGACGTCCGCGACGAAGGTCACCTTGGCGGGGATGATGTATTGCGGCGCCGCGTCGAGCACGAGACGCACATCGGAGCCGATCGCGACGCGCCCGGCCTGAGCGGTCGACAGGAAGAAGGTCATGTAGACATCGCCGAGGTCGACGAGGTTGAGCACGCGCCCGCCGCCCGCCAGCACCTCTCCGGGCTCCGCCACGCGGAACTGGATGCGCCCGTCGCGCGGCGACGCCAGCGTGGCGTCGCCGATATCGGCGTCGATGCTTTCGATCGCGGCCTGCGCCGCGTCGACCGTGGACTTGGCATCGACCACCTGCGCCCGCGCGGCGTTGATGGCCGCTTCACTGGCGGCGAGTTGGGCCTGCGCGGCGGCGACGGCGGCTTTCGCGCTCTGCTCGGCCGCGCGGTCGTTGTCCAGGACCTGCTGGGAGACGGTGTTGTTGACCGCAAGCTGCTGCGAGCGCGCCAGGGTCCGATCGGCGGCGTCGAGCTCGGCTTCGCGCTGCGCGACGACAGCGCCGGCCGCCGTCTTTTCAGCCTCGCGCTGCGTCACCAGGCTGCCAGCGGTCTCGACCCCGATGGTGGCGCGCTGAAACTGCGCCTCGGCCTGGCGGCGCTGCGCCTCGAGCTGCGCGGTATCCATGTGGGCAAGCACCTGGCCGGCCTTGACGAAATCGCCTTCGCCGACAAGGATTTCCTTGATCCGCCCCGCCGCCTTCGTCGAG